>NZ_CP048741.1:1632120-1633079 GCF_018336475.1 Romboutsia sp. 13368 | reverse complement strand
AGTAGAATCAGTATAATTTTATATAAATGGTGGTATAAAGTTAGATTATGAAAAAGAGTGTAAGAAAAGCAATAATACCAGCAGCAGGACTGGGAACAAGATTTTTACCTGCAACAAAATCACAACCAAAAGAAATGCTTCCAATAGTTGATAAACCAACACTACAATACATAATAGAAGAAGCAATAGACTCAGGAATAGAAGAAATACTAATAGTAACAGGTCGTAGYAAAAAATCTATAGAAGATCACTTTGAYAGAAGTGTAGAACTAGAACTAGAGCTTGAGCAAAAAGGTAAAAAAGAAATGCTTAAAATGGTTCAAGACATATCAAACATGGTAAACATCCATTACATACGCCAAAAAGARCCAAAAGGACTTGGTCATGCAATACATTGTGCAAAAAGCTTTATAGGAGATGAGCCTTTTGCAGTACTTCTTGGAGATGATATAGTTGATAGTGAAACTCCATGCTTAAAACAACTTATAAATGCATATGATGAATATAAAACATCAGTACTTGGAGTACAAAAAGTAGCTAATGAAGATACTGACAAGTATGGAATACTTGATGTTAAACATATAGAAGATAGAGTATACAAAGTAAAAGATATGGTTGAAAAGCCAAATGTTGAAGATGCTCCATCAAATATAGCAATACTTGGAAGATATATAATAACTCCTGAAATATTTAATATATTAGAAAATCAAGAACCAGATAAAGGTGGAGAAATACAATTAACTGATGCTCTCAAAACTTTAGCTAAGCAAGAAGCAATATATGCATACAACTTTGAAGGAAGAAGATATGATGTAGGTGATAAATTAGGATTCTTAGAAGCTACTATAGACTTTGCTTTAAAGAGAGATAACCTAAGAGATGATTTATTAGACTATATGAAAAATGTTATAAACGATATAGAATCAAAGTAATTAGTATAAAATAATAAGAGATTTTAT
>NZ_CP048741.1:1631095-1632021 GCF_018336475.1 Romboutsia sp. 13368 | reverse complement strand
AAATTAGAAAGAGGTACATAATGAGYGTATTAATAATAGGTGGAGCAGGATATATAGGAAGTCATACTGTTAAATATTTTTTAGAACAAAATGAAGATATAATAGTTGTAGACAACCTATTAACAGGACATGAAGAAGCAATATTAACTGATAAATTTTATAACTGTGATATAAGAGATAAAGAAAAYTTAGATAAAGTATTTAAAGAAAATAATATAGAAGCGGTAATACATTTTGCTGCAAACTCATTAGTTGGAGAAAGTATGGTAAAGCCATATGAATATTACCATAATAATGTATATGGTATGATGTGTTTATTAGATGTTATGAAAGAAAATAATGTTGATAAAATAGTATTTTCTTCAACWGCAGCAACTTATGGAGAACCTAAAAACATACCTATAATGGAAGAGGATGAAACAAATCCAACAAATACTTATGGTGAAACTAAGCTTGCAATGGAAAAAATGATGAARTGGTTTGATAATGCTTATGGYACTAAGTATGTKTCTTTAAGATAYTTCAATGCAGCAGGTGCATATTTTGATGGAAGTATAGGAGAAGATCATAAAACAGAAACKCATTTAATACCTTTAATACTTCAAGTTCCATTAGGAAAGAGAAGTCATATAAGTATATTTGGAAATGATTATGATACTAAAGATGGTACTTGTATAAGAGATTATATACATGTTATGGATTTAGCTTCTGCTCATTATAAGGCTTTAGAGTATTTAAGAAAAGGAAATAATAGTGATATATTTAACTTAGGTAATGGAAATGGGTATTCTGTTAAAGAGGTTATAGATGTAGCTAGAAAGGTTACTAAYTTTGATATATGTGCTGTTGAAGAACCAAGAAGAAGTGGAGATCCAGCAGTATTAATAGCTAGTAGTGAAAAAGCTAAGAGTGTACTTGGATGGAAA
>NZ_CP048741.1:1629927-1630636 GCF_018336475.1 Romboutsia sp. 13368 | reverse complement strand
GTAGACTTTGCTTTAAAAAGACCAGAGCTTAGAGAAGGATTTATGGATTTCTTAAAAAGTAAAGCAGATGAATTAAGTTCTGAAGAATTAATGGAAGAAGTAGATGTTACTGCTGAATAGTTTATTTAAGAAAAAATACAGATTACTAAGTAGTCTGTATTTTTTTTGAATGTTATCATATATAGGCTAATACATTATAYGTTATAATTCCTATTAAYCCACCAAAGGTATTTAAAATTATATCGTCTATATCACAATATCTATATGGTATAAAACCTTGAATAAGTTCTACACTTAATGTCATAATAAATACAGCTAAAAATGGTTTAAATGTGTTATTAAACTTAAAACATATAAAAAAGCCAAATGGAACAAATAAAACTATATTTCCTATAACATTTAATATAAAGTCCTTTAATGGGTATTTAAATAGAAAAGTTAGGATTATCTTAAATGGAACTATATTAAATACCTGAAAACCTTCAAATTCATATCCTAATTTTATTGGAAATAATGTAAGTRCTATTATAAAAAATATAGATCCAAAAGATGATAATAAAAATATAGAAAATATAAAAACNGAATAAATATAAAAAATGGTTTTATTTCAACAACATCTAATTTAAATATAAAAWARTTATTATTAAAAATATTAAACCTGAAAATTYTATTACCAATTCAACACCTCTTAATTTATATTAATTTATTA
>NZ_CP048741.1:1629334-1629575 GCF_018336475.1 Romboutsia sp. 13368 | reverse complement strand
CAGCTTCAAGCTCTTCCTTACCACTAACTATTGAAATATTTTTAGTAATAGAATTTATATTATAATCTCCATGAACAACATTATGACCAGTTTCATGCCATAAAACAAGTTTTTTTCTAGCTCTYTTTAAGTTTTTATTATAAACAACCATATTAAGGTCCTTATTACCAATATATKCCCCTTCAAAATAGTCCATATCATCATCAAGTTCTAAACCTAAAACTTTGACACCACGCATATC
>NZ_CP048741.1:1626692-1628486 GCF_018336475.1 Romboutsia sp. 13368 | reverse complement strand
CTGAAATCTATTGACATAAAATGGTAATAAAGTTTAATATATAAGTATAAACAAGAAAAAAATCAAAGAGGGGTGGACATAATTGAATTTAGATTTATTAAAGAGAACAAGAATGTATAAGGGATATAATCAGTATCAAATGGCTGAAGGAATAGGCCTTACAAGACAAACTTATAATTATAAGGAAAATGGAAAAAGCTCTTTTAATAGTGATGAACTTCTTAGAATTACTACTTTTTTAGATTTAAGTTTTAAAGAGGTTAATGAAATTTTTTTTGATAACTTAATTTCCAAATAGTCATTGAAAAGGGGTGATGAGAGTTTTGAAGGGAATAAAGATTTTTACTAATGAAGATTTTGGAGAAGTTGCAGTTATAAGTATAGACAATAAGCCWTACTTTGAAGGTGTTAAGGTTGCTAAGATTTTAGGATATGCAAATCCTCATGCTGCCATATCTAGACAYTGTAAAGAACCCGGGCTAACGTTTCGTGAGGTGGGGGTAGTTACAGGAAATAGGAGAGATGGAAGTATTGCAAATCAAGCTGTTTCAAAGATTTTTATAAGTGAGGGTAATCTATACCGCCTTATAGTTAAGTCTAAGAAAGAAGAAGCTGAGAAGTTTGAGTCTTGGGTTATGGATGAGGTTTTGCCTTCTATAAGAAGTGAAGGTGGATATGTTAATGATGAAGAGTTTATATTTAAGATTTTAGATTCTTATATAAAGCAAAAGAATTATTGTGAAAAGCTAATAAATGATTTGAACACTTATAAGCCATATATAAATATTGGACAAACTGTTGCACAAAGCGATGATAGTATAAGCATTGGTGCTTTTGCAAAACTTCTTAATAGTTTAGGTGTAAATATAGGGCGTAATAGATTATTTGATTGGTTTAGAGATAATGGATACATCATGAAGCAAAATGGTGAAAATCAACCAAAGCAATTATATATTGATATGGGGTTATTTAAAACTAAGCAAATGGCTATTACAACTTCTGAAGGTATAGTTATAAAAATTACAACTTATGTAACTGGCAAGGGTCAGTTATATTTTATCAAAAAATTAAAGGGGGATTTTTTAGATGAAGAGGTTTGTGGATATTTTTAAGAATACTAAAGAAAATAAATGTGATTTACCTTTTGGTAGTGAGGATTGTGGCAAGTTTTTAAGAACTACTTATGCAAATAGTATTAATGAAACTACTATATTAGATGAAAGTTTATATGAAAGCATAGAGGAATATGATGAAATAGTTTCTAGTATTTCTAAGCTTGAAAGTAGAAAGAAAGTTATAGAGCATAAGCTACAAAGTGAGTTGAAAGAATATGAAATAGGTTTTTGTAAGGAAAGAAAGATTACTTGGAAAAGTGTTACTAAAACTAGTGTGGACACTAAAAGATTAAAAGCTGAACTTCCTGAGGTTGTTGATGGATATTTAAAATCTTCAACTAGCAGAGTTTTTAGAATAGGGAGGTAGTTATGGCAATTTACAGACATGTCCATGTGGAGTTTTGGAAGGATCCAAAGGTTTTAGAGGAGTTRACACCAGAGGATAAGTTATTTTTCATATATCTTTTGACAAATCCAAATACTACTCAAATTGGTGTTTATAAAATTACTAAAAAGCAAATAGCCTTTGAGTTAGGTTATTCYATTGAAAGTGTTAATGCTTTGATGGATAGATTTATTAATAATTATGGATTTATTAAATATAATAACGATACTCGTGAAATAGCTMTTAAAAATTGGGGAAAATATAATTTAAACAAGCTTGGAAAGCCAATGATAG
>NZ_CP048741.1:1624597-1626595 GCF_018336475.1 Romboutsia sp. 13368 | reverse complement strand
TGAACTTAAATATAAAAAATGTCATATGGAATTTGATGAAAAATTAGCTTCATTAAAAAAGAAAAAAGAAAAACAAAAAGAAAAAGAAAATAAAAATAAAAAAGAAAATAAAGAATTAGGGGAAAAATCAAATGGAAATGACATTAAAACATCTAGAAAGTTCAAGCATACCTCATTATATGAAACAGAGGATGAGTACATTTATAAAAAGCCAAGTGAAGAGCAACTTAGATACGCAAGAGAATTATAAATGTAATAAGTGCAAGGATAGAACTTTTATATTAGTAGACAATGAAGCTGTTCCTTGTGAGTGTAGAGCTTTAAGAGAAGCTGAAAGTATTTTAAGAAATAGTGGTATAAGCGAGGAATTTTCTAAGAAGACTTTTGAGAATTTTAATTATTCAATAAATAATCTTGCTATAAGTATTTATACTGTTGCAAAGCTTTACGCTAAGAACTTTAAGGATATAGAATGTGATAAATATAACTCTGTAATTTTTATGGGACGCTCAGGTTGTGGAAAGACTCATTTATCTTTGGCTATTGCAAATTATTTTATGCAAAATGGTATTGGTGTTGTTTATATGAATTACAGAGAAGATATGACAGCTATTAAGCAAAATATATTAGACCCTGTAGTTTACAATAAGTACTTAAAYAGATATAAAAATGCTAGGGTTCTATTAATAGACGATTTATTTAAAGGTAATATTACACCATCAGATATAAATATTATMTTTGAAATTATAAACTACAGATACTTTAATAATAAGCCAATTATTGTAAGTACTGAAAAGTATAAAAGTGATTTGTTAAAAATAGATGAAGCTATTGGCAGCAGGATATTAGAAATGTGTGATAAGTTTAATATTCAGGTTAGGGGTAATGGACTTAATTATAGAATTAATGGATAGGTGATTATATGCTAGAGCATTTAACTGTTAAAGATATTCCTGGTAGATATAAAGAAYTGGTAGATAATATTGGTATTGAAGGCTTTAGGTATTTAGTTCAAATGTATGGTGGAACTTTRTTTTATGTTCCAACTATAGAAATGGTKAACAAGCTATATAGAAAYAGAAAGATTAGAGAAAGCTTTAGGGGAGATTATAACGAGACTGCTAAAAAGTTTGGTATGAGCAGAACTCAAATATATAATATTATTAATTCTAARAATAAGAGGGAAATTCCCTCTTATTTTATTATAGTTATATTGTGTGAAAGCTTATTTATACTATCTGTAAGACTATTTAGTTTTCCTTCAATTCTWACTAGTAAATACATACTAAGAGCTATAGGAAATCCTACATTAGCTACAAGAGTTTGTAAACTTGCATCCATAGATTATTACAATTCTAAATCRTAGTCAGTAGTATCAGTTTGAACAACCTTAGCAGATATTGCTTGTACTAAAGACCCRCCATTAGGTGAGAAGATATCTTTTTCTATTATAGTATTCATAGCTTCCTTTATTTCACTTTCTGCTAAATCTTCTCTTGGGTTGTCAACTGATATAGACACCTTTTTATCATCTGAGCTTTTAAAAGTCATAACTAATCTTGTTTTTATTTCCATAACATTACCTCCTAAAAATTATTTTTTGAGTGAAATGGCAATTTCATTTTATCTCCTCCTAAAATCAATATTATATTAGTAATAGTAGCATTATTTTTTTATTATACAANNNNACCTCCTAAAAATTATTTTTTGAGTGAWWTGAGCGTACTACGCTAGTGTTGTGTTTTCAATTTTAGCTATTTCTATTACGCTAAATTCTTGAAGTCCTTCTAATGCTTTTGCAACATCATATATATTTTGAGATGTTGCATCAGATTTTAAATTTGAGTAGGTTCTAGATTTTACCTTAGTCTTGTTTGTTAATTCATCTCTTCCTAAGTCAAATTTCATTCTTAATGAAGTTGGATTTTTTCCTTCTACTACCATWTGTATTACCTCCTTTTAAATTTAAGCAACGGATGTAACTGTAGCGGTAGCAAA
>NZ_CP048741.1:1623678-1624339 GCF_018336475.1 Romboutsia sp. 13368 | reverse complement strand
AGAACTAAGGAGTCTATGGTGGTACTTAGTATTGGAAAGTATTTAGAGGATATGTTAAAGGATGTAGACTTAGAKGTTAAATTTACTAGAATGTCTGATAAATATTTATCTTTAGAGGAAAGAGTTAAGATGGCTAATGATTTTAAAGCTGGTTATTTTTTATCTATTCACRTTAATGCTGCTAAGGATAAAAGTGTTAGGGGTGTTGAAGTGTGGCAGTATAGTGAAGATAAAAAGCTTAATAAATTTTCTAGTGATTTGTGTAGTGATATTTGCAGTATTTTAAATATTAAAAACAGAGGAGTAAAGTATAGTAAAAATTTATATGTACTAAGAAATACTTCTATGAAGTCAGCTTTACTTGAGGTGGATTTTATATCTAATGAATTTTGTGAGAAAGATTTAAATAATGAAGATAATATTAAAGCTATTGCTAGAGCTATTAAGGATAATATTTTAARATTGTATAATATTGAGNAGCACTTATATATAATTTTATATTGTATATAAGTGCTTTTTCCATATAAAGGAATTGTTAAAGATATTTTTTATAAATAAAATATGAATTGAATACAGATAATATCAATAAATTTTTGAGCAATGGATATGACCGAAGCGGTAGCGAGTGTCATATCATTGGCGAAATGAGCGTAGCGAATTT
>NZ_CP048741.1:1622590-1623667 GCF_018336475.1 Romboutsia sp. 13368 | reverse complement strand
TGTATATTATATAAAAAATAGAAYTATTATAATGATTATCTATAAAAAATATGTTAAAATGTAGAAAAAAGGAATTTATAGGAGAARAATATGAAATATTTTAAAAGGATAGCACTAACATTAATTGCAATAATATTGGTAATTGGTTTAAGTGGTTTTGGATATGTATATTTTAAGTTAAATAAAATATATGTAAATAATGAAGTTGTAAAAAGTGAAGAAAAAGAAGAGGCTACTATAGTTGATGGTATAACTAATATTTTATTAGTTGRCACTGATGGAGAATATGTTGAAAAAGGAAACAGATCAGATGGAGTTATGCTTGTTACAATAGATAGTAATAATAAAGATATAAAAATAAGTTCTATAGCTCGTGATACATATGTTGATATACCAGGATATTCAAAAGAAAAAATGAATCATGCCTATGCATATGAGGGAATAGATCTTTTAAAGGAAGTTTTTAAAGAAAACTTTGATTTAGAAATTGATAAATATATCGCTGTAAACTTTACTTCATTTATGGATATTATAGATGAAATAGGTGGTGTAGTTGTTGATGTTCCAGAAAGTGGATTAGAAGCCATTAATTCAATGATTGATTCTTGTTATAATTACTATTCTGATAAAGATGATGTAGGTGAAAAAGAATACTTAACACAAGCTGGAACTCAAAGATTAAATGGGTATCAAGCTCTTGCTTTTAGTAGAATAAGATATACGGATAGTGCTTTTCATAGAGAAGCTAGACACAGAGAAGTTGCAGAAAGTGTTTAYAAGGAATTTGCACAACAAGGTATAGATACTTATAAAAGATGTGCTGATATAGTATTAGATAATACTAAAACTAATATAAGTCCTATTGAAATGATGAGCTTAGCTTATACAATGCTTAGTATAAATGATAAAGAGATAGAACAATTCCAATTTCCATTAGAAGAATATAGAAAAGGACATATTATAAGTAAGGAAAAAGGATGGGTTTTAGAATGGGATAGAGAACCTAACTTAGATGCTTGGCATAAGTTTATATTTGGAAAAGATCAAAATTAAAATTARTAGTTACTATTAKKTATR
>NZ_CP048741.1:1621431-1621733 GCF_018336475.1 Romboutsia sp. 13368 | reverse complement strand
GAAAGTATAGAAGAAACACAACAACCTTAAATTAGGTTTATAAACTATAATAAAATTAATAAAAAATAATGGATAGAATATTAGTATATTTTATCCATTATTTTTTTGTATTTTTATAAATTCACTATAGTTTGATTTTAAATCATTAATATCTATACTAGATGCAAGTGATAAAAGCTCACTATAAGACATATTTGTACTTATATAGGGTGATATTTCTTTATATAAGCTAATATATTCAGGAATTGACATATTTTTAGGGTCATCTATATTCTTTACTACTGGAAGTATTTCTTTGTAGT
>NZ_CP048741.1:1618541-1620759 GCF_018336475.1 Romboutsia sp. 13368 | reverse complement strand
TTAAACTTTAATTGACCTAAGTTTCCATAAACTTTAAWAATTGTAGNATTAATAGCTTAGTTGACTATGTTGAAATCGGTTATGGCATAGCATCTTTTAGATTGGCTATTCCTATTAAAAGAAAGATAGTTATAAATAGATTAAAAAAGGGAACAATAGATTCTTGTATGGTTACAGATGTAAAAGAATGGGGAGCATTTGTAAGTATAATGGGAATTTCTTGCATACTTAGAAATTGTGATTTTTCAGAAGATATAACTTCTGTTAAGGATGTTTATAAAAAAGGAGATATAATAAAGGGCATTAAATTTAGGAAAATATCTTCTAAGGATAGAATATCACTAGARCTAAGAGAAAAATACTTTAATAAACATTCTTTAAATAAAAGAAATTTAAAAAGCGGTAATATTGTTTTAGGAATGATAAGAAATATAAAGGAAGAACAAAATAGATGTTTTGTTGGAGTATCTAAAGGTTTTGATTTATTAGCTAATATTCCAGTTGAACAAAATATATCTGAAGGACAAAAAGTTGTTTGTAAGATAACTAAAGTAGAGCTTGATGGATATGGAGTTAGAGGAAAAATAATTAAAATTATATAAATAAAAGTATAGACTAAAATGATAAAAAATGATAATAATATATATATGCATTAAATTGCGGGCGGGAGAGGGACATAACAACAAAGGAAAGAGGCATGAAAAACAATTTAAATCAACAAAATCAAATCTTTAAGAAAGAGGTATTAGCAGGATGTACAACATTTGTAGCAAGTGTATACATCATAATAACTAATGCACTTATATTATCAGATGCAGGTATAAGCCAAGATGCAGCCATGATGGCAACAATAYTTACTTGTGCTTTATCCACTATACTTATGGGTATGTTATCTAACACTCCATTTATATTAGTACCAGGAATGGGAATAAACTCATTATTTACTTACACTATAGTTCATTCTATGGGACTTAGCTGGCAAGAAGCATTAGGAGCAGTTTTTGTAAGTGGAATAATATTTACTATAATAGCGAGTACTAATCTAACAAAAATACTTTTAAAATCAATACCAAATACTTTAAAACACGCAATAACAGTAGGAGTAGGATTCTTTATACTATTTATAGGACTTCAAAAAAGTGGCTTAGTAGTTAAAAGTGATGCGACTTTAGTATCTTTAGGAAATATAACTAGTAAAGAAGCTTTAATAAGTATTTTTACTTTAGTATTAATATTAGTACTTCACATTAAAAATGTTAATGGAGGACTTTTAATAAGTATAATAGCAGGAACTGTACTTTCTTTAATAGTAGGACTTACAGATCTAAGCAATTTAAACTTTGCATCATTTAATATAGCATCATTTAAAGAAGTATTTCTATCAATGTCATTAAAAAATGCATTAAGTGTACCATTTTTAGTTTCAGTATTCTCAATAACTATAGTTATAGTATTTGAAAATATGGGAATACTTTACGGTCAAATGGAAGCTATAGGAAAAGTTGATGAGTTCCAACGTCCATTTAAGGTTGCAGGATTATCAAACATAATAGCTGGTTTATTTGGTACAAGTCCAACTATAGTAGCTGCAGAGAATTTCTCAGGAATAAGTGCAGGTGCTAAAGGAAAGATAGCGGCATTTACATCAGCAATATTATTCTTATTATCAATGTTTTTAATACCAGTATTAAAACTTATACCAAATGGWGTTATAAGTAGTGTACTTATATTTGTAGGTATACTTATGATACAAACTTTCTTTGATATAGAAAAGGGAGATATTATAGACTCTATAGCTATGATAATAATAATAGTTATGATACCTTTCACTTACAATATAGTAAATGGTATATCTTTAGGGTTTATAGCTTACACTGTATTGAAAGTGTTAAATGGAGAATACAAAAAAGTATCGCCTAGTATGTATGTTTTAACAGCATTATTTATACTAAGTTTTATTATGAATATATCAATGGGAATTATCCATTAAAGTCAAAATATCTCAAGATAAATAAATTTATCTTGGGATATTTTTTGTATTATTTAAATTTTTTTAATTTTCTAATTAAATTATGTATAGGGTTAGTAAATTTATGAATTAAAGTAAGATAAAAATAAAATTGTATTTAGTTACTAAATTGTAATCAATATCTATGGCTTTTTTCGACAAGAACTACTATAATTATAATAGGAAAAATCGACAGTARGTAAAGAGTGG
>NZ_CP048741.1:1617346-1618516 GCF_018336475.1 Romboutsia sp. 13368 | reverse complement strand
TATTATTTAAATTTTTTTATTTTCTAATTAAATTATGTATAGGGTTAGTAAATTTATGAATTAAAGTAAGATAAAAATAAAATTGTATTTAGTTACTAAAATGTAATCAATATCTATGGCTTTTTTCGACAAGAACTACTATAATTATAATAGGAAAAATCGACAGAGGTAAAGAGTGGGGGCAGACATGAAAAGAAAAGGCAAAAATATTTTTAGCTCTAAGAAAAAAAGACAACATGATTATAAAAAAGCAGTGTTAACTGTAGTTGTTGCAGGACTTATAATAGTTGTTGGATTCAAAGGTGTAACAGCAACTACAGCATTTTTAGAAGAAAAAAGGATAGAGCGAATAGAAATGCAAAAAAAGGCTGAAGCTGAAAGACTAGCAGCTGAAAAGAAAAGAAAAGAAGAAGAAGAAGCTAAAAAGAGAATGGTTGGTGTAACTCACGAGGCTAAGAAGTACACATATGATGCAAGAAAGATATGGGAAAAGTTAAATAACTATGATTACTCTAATGATGGTAAGAAAATGGTATTTTTAACTTTTGATGATGGATCATCAACGACTGTTACACCAGAAGTTTTAAAAATATTAAAAGAAAATGATGTAAGAGCTACTTTCTTCGTTACAGGAGAAAATATAGAAAGAGGCGGCAAAAAGGCTGAAGATTTAATAAAGCAGTCATTTGAATATGGAAATGCTATAGCTAATCACTCTTACAGTCATGATTACCATGCATTATATCCAAATAGAACTTTAGACTTAGAAGCATTTAAAGCTGATTTTAAGAAAACTGATGATTTATTAAAGAAAATATTAGGTCCATACTTCTCAACAAGAGTTATAAGATGTCCAGGTGGGCACATGTCTTGGAAGGGAATGGATGAACTTGATACATATTTAAATGAAAATAATATGGCATCAATAGATTGGAATGCATTAAATGCAGATGCTGAAGGTAGAAAGAAAAATGCTCAAGAGTTAGCAGATTATGCTATAAAAACATCTGAAGGTAAAGATATAGTTGTTTTATTAATGCACGATACTTACGGAAAAGAAGAGACAGCTAAAGCTCTTCCAACTATAATAAAATACTTCAAAGACAATGGATATGAATTTAAAACATTATCATAATATAAAGGCTATCTATTAATAGATAATCTTTTTTA
>NZ_CP048741.1:1613534-1617340 GCF_018336475.1 Romboutsia sp. 13368 | reverse complement strand
ATGTGATGGATTAGATGGGTATGTAGAAGTTAAAAATGATATAAGCCCAGTTTATAACTATCATATAAAGATGATAATAGAAAATATAAATGAAATTCATGAAGCAGATGAGACTATGGATAATGCTAAAGCTGCAAATTAAATAATTTGTAGCTTTATATTTTGTATATTTTATAAAAGATGTACGTAAAAGTAACAAAAACTTAAAAAAGTTATAATTAGATTGACATTTCAAATGAAATTGATTATCATATAATTAGTGAAATTGATTATTGAAGTAGAGAAAGACAAAGGTAAAGGAGGGATACCTAATGAAATTAATACAAGGTGAAAAAGGTATTTTATATACAATTAAATCGATAACAGGTAATGAAGAAATAAGTAAATTCTTATTTACGTTGGGATGTTTTGAAGGAGAAACTATAAGTATAGTTAAGAAGATGCATWCAAACTGRATARTTAACATAAAAGGTGGAAGATACGGAATAGATAAAGACCTTGCAGAAGTTATAGAAATATTCTAGGAATAAGGAGATGAAGGAATGAAGATAGCATTAGCAGGTAATCCGAATAGTGGTAAAACAACACTATACAATGCCCTTACAGGAAAACAAGAATACGTTGGAAACTGGGCAGGAGTTACAGTAAGTAAAAAAGAAGCAGATTTAAAAAGTAGTTTAGGAAAAGATATAACAATTATAGATTTACCAGGTGCATACTCAATAAGACCATATACAAGTGAAGAAAGTATAACAACAGATTTTATAAAAAATGAAAATCCAGATGTTATAGTAAATGTTGTAGATTCAACAAACTTAAATAGAAGTTTATTCTTTACAAGTCAATTACTAGAACTTAATATACCAGTAGTTGTTGCACTTAATAAAGTTGATATATCTAAAAATATAACAAAGATAGATGTTAATAAATTAGAAAAAGAATTGAATTGTAAAGTTGTTGAAATAGTAGCATCGAAAAATGAAGGTCTTAAAAATTTAATTAATACAGCTTGTGAAAGCTCTAAATTAAAAGAACAAAAAAATTCATTTAAAGAATTATTACATATATCTAATGAAGAAAAACAAGATAAAGAAAGATATAAATTAGTTAATGATATAATATCAAAAGTTGAAGAAAGAATAATAAGACATAATGAAGAAACGTTAGAAGATAAAATAGATAAGTTTGTAACTAATCCTATAATAGGAACAGGACTGTTTATTGGAATAATGGCAATTATATTTAATTTATCTATAAATACTTTAGGTCCATTAGTTGCAGACACATTAGTAGGATATATAGAAGGATTCCAAGGTTGGGTTTCAGAACTATTAGCTGGAATGGGAACTAGTGATTTCTTAAATTCATTATTAACAGATGGTATAATAGGTGGAGTTGGAGCAGTAGTAGGATTCGTTCCATTAGTAATGGTATTAATGTTYATGTTAGCATTAGTAGAAGACAGTGGATTTATGGCTCGTATAGCTTTAATATTTGACCCATTATTTAGAAAAGTTGGTTTATCAGGAAAATCTATAATACCGATGATAGTAGGATATGGATGTGGAATACCTGGAATAATGGCAACAAGAACTATAAAAGATGAAAAGCAACGTAAACTTACGGCAATGCTTACACCATTTGTTCCTTGTGGGGCTAAATTACCTATAATAGCATTRTTTACAGCTGCATTTTTCCCAGATAAGGGATATATGTTCCCACTTACTTATCTTGTAGCTTTTACAGTTATAATATCTTTAGGATTAATATTAAAGAAAGCTACTGGAGCTAACAATATAAAAAATTATTTTATAATAGAATTACCTCAATATCGTATACCTAGTATAAAGAAAGCATTATTAAGAATGGTAGAAACAGGTAAAGACTTTATGATGAGAGCTGCTACTATAATAATAGTTTGTAATACCTTAGTATTTATAATGTCATCATTTAACTTTAAATTACAATTAGTAGGTGATGCAGTAGATACATCAATACTTGCAGTAATATCAACACCATTTGCATTCTTACTTATACCAGCAGGAATAGGTGTATGGCAACTTGCAGCAGCAGCTATAACAGGATTTATAGCAAAAGAAGAAGTTGTTGGAACATTAGCAGTAGTTTATTCTATGGGTGCTGCTATAAATGCTGACTTTGAATTAGTCAATGCAGTAGCAGTTCAAGAAACTATGGGAATAACTGCAGTTTCTGCACTTGCATTTATGTTCTTTAACTTATTTACACCACCATGTTTTGCAGCTATAGGAGCTATGAAAGCAGAAATAAAATCTAATAAATTTTTAGCTAAGGCTGTAGCTATTCAATTCGGTGTAGGATATATTGTATCTATGGTAACTTACCAAGTTGGTACTATATTAGTAGATGGAAAGTTAGGTAAAGGATTTATACCTGCAGTTATAATATTAGTAGCAACTGTAGTATATACAATGTCTAAGATAAAAGCTAATAATAAAGTAGATAATAAAGAATGCCTAACAAAGGTAAATGTACTTTAGTATGCTAAAGGAGAATAGTTATGGGAAACTTAATAGTAATTAGTATAGTAGCTTTAGTATTATTTTTAGCTATTAAACCTATAATTAAGCATCATAAAGAAAGAGGCAATGGAGAAGTTGGATGCTATAAGTGTTCACAAAGCTCTAGTTGCAGTAAAAAATGCAATAAGTAAATTATAAATTTTATGATTTGTAAATGTATATAAATAAAATTACTGTTAAAAATAGCTGTAAGATTAAGTCTTATGGCTATTTTTATGCCAAAAAATATATGTAGATAGTCTTTTTTACGTACTATGATTTTATACTGCATAAAAATTTGTTGATAACTTTTGAATTAAAGTAATGTAAATATATCTATAAAGGTAAAAAATACATTTTGAAATGCTTCGACCACGCAGTGGCTCAAGCAACTATTTCGTCAACGCGTTGATCAAGCTAAGCGAATTTTTGCTTATAAATTTTGTATTAAGTAGTAATTTATATTAAAATAATGATAAAAATAAATATCATTGGTATAATAAGACTATAACACTTAGAAAGGGGAATAACTTTGCAAAACTCAAAGATAAAAAAAGTAAAATCATTAGCAGAAACTAAATTTTTAAGTTTATATGATGTAGAATATGAAAATAAATTAGGGAAAGAGAAACACTGGACAGTATCATCTAGAAAAAGTAAAGATGAACTAGAAAAAACTTATTTAGAAAACAAAGAAGATAAAATAGATGCAGTAGTAATATGCGCATATCACAAAACTTTAAAAAAATTAGTACTTATAAATCAATATAGAGTACCAATAAACAAATATATATATGAACTACCAGCAGGGCTTGTTGAGAATAATGAAGAAGCTGAAGCTTCTGTAAGAAGAGAATTAAAAGAAGAAACAGGATTAGATTTAATAAGTATAAATAAAATAAATAGCAAAGATAAACTTTATTTGTCGCCAGGAATGACAGATGAATCAGTAGCATTTGTATACTGCTTATGTGATGGTGAAATGAGTCATGAATATCAAGAAGAAGATGAAGATATAAAAGTATTATTAATATCACAAGAAGAAGCAAAAGAGCTATTAAAAGAAGATTGTATAGATATAAAAGCTTATTTAATACTTCAAATGTTTACAAAATTAGGCGAAGAATTATTTATATAAAACATATAGATAAAAAATAGAGTGTATTAGGAATTTATCTGCTATACACTCTATTTTATAATAGAGGAGAAAAGGATGTATTTTACATATATAATAAGATGCAAAGATGATTCTTTATATACAGGATA
>NZ_CP048741.1:1612715-1613434 GCF_018336475.1 Romboutsia sp. 13368 | reverse complement strand
TTAAATAAATATGATTTTAATAATATATATTGAAAGTTTTTAGAAAATTATGTATAATAAAATAAATTAAATTAATACTTCTTATCAAGAGAGGTGGAGGGACTGGCCCTATGAAGCCCAGCAACCAGTATATTTATACGGGTGCTAAATCCTGCAGTATATTACTGATAGATAAGTATAATTATGCTTTTTGAGCCTAAGTTATTATACTTAGGCTTTTATAATATAAAATTAAGCAGATTATATATTACGTATGAGAAGTATAAGAAAGGAGATTTTTATGAAAGAACAAATCAAAAAAGGTAATCCATTTGCCTTATTACCGCTTCTAGTATTTTTAGTACTATTTGTAGGAAGTGGAATTATAACTGGAGATTTTTATAAAATGCCAGTAGTAGTAGCATTTTTAATATCAGCAGCAGTAGCATTATTTTCAAATAAAAATGCAAAATTACAAGATAAGATAGATGTATTTTGTAAAGGTGCAGGAGACTCTAACATTATATTAATGATTGTAATATTTTTACTTGCAGGAGGATTTTCTGGTGTAGCTAAGGCTATGGGAGGAGTTGATTCAACTGTAAATTTAAGTTTATCAATACTTCCTGCTAATCTTTTAGTTGTAGGATTATTTGTNGTAATATATTGTTGCAATTTCCATACTTTCCACCTCCTTTCGTTAGAAAGTAGGTGCTTGTCTTTTGATAAGTTAAGTATGA
>NZ_CP048741.1:1612265-1612698 GCF_018336475.1 Romboutsia sp. 13368 | reverse complement strand
GTGTATTGGGAATTTATCTGCTATACACTCTATTTTATAATAGAGGAGAAAAGGATGTATTTTACATATATAATAAGATGCAAAGATGATTCTTTATATACAGGATATACTACAGATATAAATAGACGTATGAAAGAACATGAAAGTGGTATAAACTGCAAATATACAAAGGTTAAAGGATTTAAAAAATTAGAAGCTTATTTTATAGCTAATTCTAAAAGTAATGCTATGAAATTAGAATACTATATAAAGAAGTTAACTAGAAATAAAAAGCTATGGATTATCAAAAATCCAGAAGAGTTTCTATCTACATTAGAAAATAATGAAAACTATACGATACCCAGTAATATAGGATAAGGAGTATCTATTTTATTAAAATAGAATACTCCTTTTAATTTACTTAATAAGTTTATCATTTATTATAAGGAACTTT
>NZ_CP048741.1:1612065-1612240 GCF_018336475.1 Romboutsia sp. 13368 | reverse complement strand
ATACGATACCCAGTAATATAGGATAAGGAGTATCTATTTTATTAAAATAGAATACTCCTTTTAATTTACTTAATAAGTTTATCCTTTATTATAAGGAACTTTTTTAGGAGGCATATATTTTTCTGGTTTTACAGTAGTACCAGCAGGCCCTTGAGCACCAGTAGCCCCTACATTA
>NZ_CP048741.1:1611279-1611950 GCF_018336475.1 Romboutsia sp. 13368 | reverse complement strand
GACCCATAGGACCCATAGGACCCATAGCACCTTTATTACCTTTAGGGCCAGCAGGACCGGCAGGATCCATATCTCCTTTATCGCCTTTATCACCTTTAGGACCTTGAGGACCTTGAGGACCAGCAGGTCCTTGTATTCCTTGAACCATACCACCAACATTACATAGTGGATTTACATAAGTTTCTTTTCCTAAATCTACATATTGTATAGAAGATAATTTAACATATATAGGTCCTTTTCCAGAAGAAGTTGTTCCCATAACAGCACATTGATTTATTTGTTTTACTTTTAATCTTAATATACAGTCACTATCTACTAGTTTTAATCCTACAACTCTACCCATACATTGGCATAGTACTTGATATATTTGCATATCACATAAGTTTATAGGATATACAAACACAGGATTCATATCATATTTTTTATTACAATAATCATTGTTTTTCTTGTTACAAGATGGCTTTGTAGTTTTATAACCACAGCATTTGTCAACATTAATATAGTCTTTATGCATAAACAACACTCCATATAAAATATTTTAGTAGCTCAAAACTACATACTATAGATATATGATTAAAAGCACAAAAAAGGGACACTATATAGTAGGCTAAATTATTATATGATATAATATTGAATTATTAAGGTTTTAAGTTGTTATATATATATAATTT
>NZ_CP048741.1:1606056-1611125 GCF_018336475.1 Romboutsia sp. 13368 | reverse complement strand
ATATATAATTTTAGATAAGATCATAGAAATTTTAATGACAAGTTAAATTATATATGGTATATTCTACATTACATATATTAAGTTATATTACCAAGTATAATTTAATAATTTTTAGGGAGGATTTTATGAAAATAGATTGGAATAGGAAATATACAACCATAGCGGTTTATGCATTTTTAGTAATTTGCGGTAGTATAGCTTTTTTTAATGTGATAGATGAAGTTAATGTATATACTGCTAAATTAGGAAGTTTAGTATCGACATTACAGCCTTTTATAATAGGGTTTGTAATAGCGTATTTATTAAACTTTATTTTAGTATTTTATGAAGAAAAAGTTTTAGTATTTGATGGATTAAAAAATTTAAAACCAAAAGCTAAAAGAGGATTAGGTTTATTACTTACTTACATAACAGCATTCTTTATACTATACTTATTTATACAATTTGTTTTACCACAGTTAGTAGATAGTATAGTAGGACTTGTTAACGATGTACCAACATATTTAACTAATGCAACTAAGCTTTTAGAAGATATGACTAAAAACGTAGATGTTAATAATGAGTATGTAGGAATGGCTATGGACAAGCTAAATGAGATTATAACTTATATTATAAATATAATAAGTAATTTACTTCCTGTATTTGGGAATGCGCTAAAAACTGTAGCATCAAGTGTTTGGAATATAGTTATAGGATTAATAATATCTATATACTTATTAATTGATAAAGAAAAGTTCTGTGCTTTAATTAAAAAGATAATTTTTGCGGTATTTAATGAAAAACATGCAGAGATAGCAATAGAACTTGCTCATAGAAGCAATGTTACATTTGGTAAGTTCTTAAGTGGAAAGATAATAGATTCAGCTATAATAGGTGTATTAACGTTTGTAGTATTAACAATATTTAAAATGCCATATACTTTACTTATATCAGTTATAATAGGTATAACTAATATAATACCATTCTTTGGACCTTTCATTGGAGCTATACCAGCATTTGTAATAATAATGTTCGTATCACCAGTTAAGGCATTATGGTTCTTACTAATAATATTTATAATACAACAATTAGATGGTAATGTTATAGGACCTAAGATATTAGGAGATTCTATAGGTATATCAGCATTCTGGATAGTATTCTCACTTTTAGTAGCATCAAAGATATTAGGATTAGTTGGTATGATTATAGGTGTTCCGCTATTTGCTATAATATACTCTGTAATAAAAGATATTGTAGAGGCTAAGCTAAGAAAAAAAGGATTACCAACAGAAACTAGTGATTATATGCAAGATAAAAAATAATATATATAAATAAAAAATTCGCTTCGCTCATATCGCCAACGATATATCCTTGCTTCCGCTANTTAAATAATATTTAATTATTAAATGTATATAAATTATAAAAAGTAAGCAATAAATCAACCATTTTACCATAGCTTTTAACACCTTCAGAAACTCCATTAGCTTTAAGATAAGTATTATTAATATTGTTTGAAATTTCATCTATTTTACCTTCGTACTTATCCCAAAATTCATTGTTATATCTTAAATCATTTAAAACACCCTCAGATATGTTTTTAGAGCATTTAACATAATTTTTATAATCAGCTTTATATAAAGCATTAGCAGTATGATTTAAAGCTAAAATATATCCTGAATATTTAAAATCTATATCTGGATGATTTATAGAAGCTAAATAAGCTATAAAGTTAGCTTCATCTTCACTTGCATAGCCTCTTTGATGAGCCATTTCATGTAACACTGTAGAAGGTAGATATAAGTCGGGTACTGCTATATTTACATTAGCTTCTCCTGTAAATGGAGAGTAAATACCAGTTATACCTGTATAACACATAATATTAGATGATAATATGTACTTTGTATTTTTATAGTTTCCTGAGATATTAGGGAAAAGTTCTGTTATATTTTCATATCCTACAGGAGCTCTTTTTATAATTCCTTTATAATCAGTATTAGCTTTAAAAATATTGCTATCTGTTTTTACAAGCTTTCTAGTATCATTAGACTTTTCTATTAAATATTTATATAAATTTATTAAGTCTTCATTATTTTTTTCAACTTTAGTTATAGATTTATTATATTTTAAGTTATAATTATCTATAATACTAACCTCAAGGGGAAGTCTATTATAGTTTAATCCCCATAAAATTATAAATAAAAAGTATACAACTGATATTATAGATAATATATTTAAAAGTGAATCTTTTATGATAGTCTTTAAACTTTTAGGATTATTTATAATACTATAAATAAAATAAATTATAAGTAATAGTATTGATAAAACTGCTAGATATATTAATATTTCAAAGATTGAAAATGGAACTATAGAACTTATTTTACTTAAAGTTTCAACTGTAAATTTATTTATAGAATTAGAGTAGTATTTTTCTATAAAATACGGATATCTAGAAGATATTGTATTAATTATTATAGATAATGGAAAAAGTAATAAAGAAAATAATTTTAATTTTTTACTCATAAATCACCTCTCAAAAGCATCATACTTTATGTTATATAATAATTGATAAATTATTCTAAATATATTATATTGGTATAATAAATAAAATAAAAGAAGGGAAAATATATGAAAGAAATAAATATAAAGCTTACAAGAGATAATTTTAATTTTAGATTCAAACAATATGAAGGTATGTTTTTTCATGCAACTATAAATGAAGATAGTGAAATTATAAAATATAAAATAACTAAAGATAAAGATGGCATAGAGCTTAAAGAATTTGGTAATACTCATATTAAAGACAACATGCTCTACATACCACAAATTGAAGCCTATATAGACTTAAAAAGAATATAATTTATACATCAAAAAAGAGGGTAAAACCCTCTTTTTTATTTACTATTAAAATTGATATTATTTAAAAAGTAAAAAGCTTATAAGAGGTATGGTTATTACAGAACATAATGTAGATAAAAATACTGCTTGAGATGCAAGAGAGCTATTTGCATTATACTCATTAGCCATTATAGCTGCATTAGTTGCAATTGGAGTAGAAACTACAATTACAGGAATATATAATAATAAAGGATCATCTATTTTTAATTTTAAAATAAAGTAAATAGCTATAGGAATAAATAGTAATCTAATGAAAGCCACAAAATATAATTTCTTATTAGAAAGACATTCTTTATAAGAAGATCCACAAATCATAGAGCCTATAACTAACATAGAAAGNGATATTAATAAGATAAATTATGTTATATAATTAAATGTAATAATACGTAAAAAAATGTAATAACAGGGAGTGCAATATGAGTGATATAAAATCTTCTTTAGATAAGATAAAGAATATACCTAAAGAGCCTGTGATATATCATACTAAAGGAGCTTTTTTTGAAAAAATAGGAAAAATAGATAATGCTATAAAACAATATAAATTAGCAGCTGATTGTGGATATGATAAATCACAATATGCATTAGCTAATATATACTATGCAAAAAAGAAATATAGTGAAGCAGAAAAATGGTATACTCTAGCTTATAAAAATGGAATTATAGATGCAGCCTTTGATATAGGTAATATGTATTTTGATGTTAAAGCATATGAACATTGTTTATACTGGTATGAAAAAGCAGCAAGTGAAGGGCATTTAAAAGCACAGAATAACTTAGGTGTTTCATATTTTAAATTAAAAAAATACAGTAAAGCAGAAAAATGGTTAAAAGAAGCTTGTGATTCAAATTTACCTATAGTATGTTTTAACTTAGGAATACTATATAAAACTCTAGATGATGATGAAGAATCATTTAGATATTATAAAAAAGGATCTATAATGTTAGAGGAAAATTGTAAATATAATCTAGCAATTATAAACCAAAATAATAAAGATGAAAAAGAAGCAATGAGTCTTTATAAGTATCTATATAAGGTAGGAAATAATGAAGGATGCTTTAATATGGGTCTTTTAATGGAGAAAAATGAAAATCTAGATGAAGCGGAAAGATACTATAAAAAAAGTGCTGACAATGGTCATGTAAAATCTCAATATAGATTAGCTTATATTTATGATAGAAATGAAGACTATGAAGATGCTATAGAATACTACGAAAAAGCTTGTGAAAATGGGCATTTAAATTCAAAGTTTAGATTAGGAAATTTATATAACAAAGAAAATGAAATTGAAAAAGCTAAAGAATACTATACAATGTGTGTAGAAGAAGATATGTATGAAGCTAAAAACAACCTAGCAGGACTATACTTTGAAGATGAAAATTATGAAGAAGCTAAAAAGTATTATATGATGTCTATAGAAAGTGGTTGTAAGGAAAGTTTTGAAAATTTAGGAGACTTATATTATAAAACCAATGATAAAGAAAAGGCATTATCTTTTTATTTAAGAAGAAGTGATAGTATAGGATGCCAAGTTAAAATAGGTAATATATATGAAGAGTTTGAAAACTATGATGAAGCTATAATATGGTACAAAAAAGCTAGTGATGGTGGAGACTGTAATTCAAGTTATAAGCTAGGTGAAATTTATAAATACTTAGGCAATAACCAAGAAGCTAAAAGGTACTTTGAAATAGCTACAAATAAGAATAATATAAATGCATACATCAATTTAGGTAAATTATATTTTGATGAAGAAAAATATGAAGAAGCAAAAAAATACTTTGAAGTACCCGCAAATGAAGGTAATACATATTCTGAGCATATGGTAGGATTAATATATGATATCTTTTATAAAGAATATGATAGTGCAAAGTATTGGTATGAAAAATCTAGAGGTAAAAAATGTATAGAATCAATATATAATTTAGGATTACTAAACTTAAGATTAAAAAAATATAGTGAAGCAGAAAAATACTTTAAAGAAGGTATTAGTTATGAAGACTCAAGATGTGAGTATATGTTAGCTTGGCTATATTATAAAAAGAGCTTAGATATGTACACATCATTAGCTCATAAAGATTATGAAAATAGTAAAGATATAATAGGGCAGTTGCCAAATATAAGTATAGATTTACATAAATCTTTAATAGGTTCATTTGAATTAGTGAAAAAAGATGAAGAGGAAGAKGAATAKGTT
>NZ_CP048741.1:1604693-1606020 GCF_018336475.1 Romboutsia sp. 13368 | reverse complement strand
TTTTATTGAAATACTCAATATAAGTTATCAATAGAATAAAATAAAAAAGAAAGGTATAACCTTTCTTTTTTATTTTAAATTTATAGTAATTTATTTCTAGACATAAAAAATGTTATAATTAAACAAATTAAAGTTGTAATTAACATAACAATCCAAAATCCATTTACATCATTAGCATAAGGAATTCCTCCAACATTCATTCCGAAGAATCCTGATATTATAGTTGGAATTGTAGTTATTARWGTTACAGATGTAAGAAATTGCATAACTACGTTCTGGTTGTTACTTATTATTGCACTGAAGGCATCCATGATTCTACTTAATATATCTCCATAGATTGTTGCCATTTCAACAGCCTGTCTATTTTCTACTAAAACATCTTCTAGTAAATCTTCATCATCTGGATACTTTTTAATACTGCTTGTACGAACCATTTTATTTAAAACTAGCTCATTAGCTTTAAGTGAAGTAGAGAAGTATACTAAAGATTTTTCTAGTTCAAGAAGTTGTATAAGCTGCTTATTTTTCATAGAGTTATAGATTTCTTTTTCTATTATAGTTGTCATCTTATTTATTCTTCTTAGGTAGTGAAGATAATAAGTTGCATTTTTATGAAGTATTTGAAGTATGAATCTAGTTTTCTTGTAAGTATAAAAATCCTTTATATGACCTACTATAAAGTCATTTAATATTTTAGTTTGAGCAGTACAAACAGTTAGTAAGGCATTATCAACAAGAATTATACCTAAAGGTATAGTAGAGTAGTGAGAAGACTTTTCATCACTTTCATCTATAGGTATATCTATAAGTATAAGTGTATGGTTATCTTCAACATCTATTCTAGAACGTTCCTCTTCATCTAGTGCAGATTTTATACTATCTATATCTATATTTAGTAAATTAGCAATTTCATTAATTTCACTTTGATTTGGTTCAACAAGATTTATCCAACAGCCGTCTTCAAAAGAATTAAGCTTTTCTAATTTCTCGTCAATAGTTTTATAGTATCTTATCATTTGAAATCATCCTTTATCAAGTTTTTATAAATCTCATCACTTAATATTATCTATTAAATAATTGATTTATATAAACAAAATAAAAAATTAATTATTTAAAGACAATAAATAAGCGATGGCTATTAAGTTCTGTCCTCCCAAAGGACTATGGTCCATTATCCATCACTCTCCTAAATAATATTCTGTTATAAATAATTTAGCATTTTTATAGGATTCTTTCAATAGATTTGTCAAATTTATTGATGTAAAAATTAGAAAAAWTTAAATTCATAAGAAATTCACCATATATTCATATAAGATGGCTATAATAT
>NZ_CP048741.1:1603591-1604685 GCF_018336475.1 Romboutsia sp. 13368 | reverse complement strand
CTATATTAGGACTTGGATGTATGAGATTACCAGAAATAGATGGAAAAATAAATGAAGAAGAAGCTACTAGTATGCTAAGGTATGCTATAGACAAAGGTGTAAACTATATTGATACAGCATATATATATCATAATGGAGAAAGTGAAGGATTTGTAGGAAGAGCTTTAAAAGATGGATATAGAGAAAAAGTAAATATTGCTACAAAATTACCAACTTGGTTAATAAAAAATAGAGAAGATATGGATAGAATATTTAATRAACAATTAAGTAGACTTCAAACTGATTATATAGATTTTTATTTAGTACATAACTTAAATGATAATATATATCCTTATATAAAAGAACAAGGATTATTTGAATTCTTAGAAAAAATAAAAAAAGAAAATAAGGTAAGATACATAGGATTTTCATTCCATGATAACCTAGAAGTATATAAGAGAATAGTAGATGATTATGAATGGGATTTTACCCAAGTACAATATAATTATTTAGATGAAAACTACCAAGCTGGAACTGAAGGGATTTTATATGCTTCAAGCAAGAACTTAGGAGTTGTTATAATGGAACCACTTAGAGGAGGAGCATTAGTAAATAACTTATCTACAAAACTAATAGAGATTATTGATAATGCATCCACTAAAAAAAGTCCAGCAGGATGGGCATTTAAGTTTTTATATAACAATCCAAATATAAGTGTAGTTTTAAGTGGTATGTCTAACTTAGAACAAATTAAAGAAAATTTAGATATAGTAGATAAAGAAGGAGTAGCGCTATCTATTACTAAAGATGAAGAGGATACTATAAATAGATTAAAAGAAGAGTTTAAATCAAAAATAAAGGTTAACTGTACAGGATGTAAATACTGTATAGATTGTCCTAAAAGTATAAATATACCCGAATGTTTTAATATTTGGAACAATGCATCTATGTTCGATAGTTTTGAAAAATATAAGTCTAATTATGATATATTAAAAAAAGAATATAGAAATGCATCATTATGTATTAAATGTGGAAAGTGTGAAAAGCATTGTCCTCAACATATAAATATTATAGAAAAGCTAAAAGAGGTATCTTATATATTTGAAAATAATATA
>NZ_CP048741.1:1602958-1603307 GCF_018336475.1 Romboutsia sp. 13368 | reverse complement strand
ACTCTCCTAAATATAATATTCTGTTATAAATAATTTAGCATTTTTATAGAATTCTTTCAATAGATTTGTCAAATTTATTGATGTAAAAATTAGAAAAAATTAAAAAAATTTAAATTCATAAGAAATTCACCATATATTCATATAAGATGGCTATAATATAATTAAAAGGAGGGATAAATAATAATGGGTATAATATTGATAACATTAGCCATACTATGCGTTATGTATGGATTGACATTTATATCTTATCTATCAGAAAATAATATACTAGATGAATTAATTTCTAATAACTAGTATTTATATATAAATTAAATATAACTATAAAATGGACATACTGTTTATTTTATAC
>NZ_CP048741.1:1600574-1602944 GCF_018336475.1 Romboutsia sp. 13368 | reverse complement strand
AGATAGGTTCTTTTTTTAATTTTATAAACTTAAAAAGGCAACYTCTAAATAGAGATTGCCTTATTATATTACTTATTAGCTTGTCTTGACTTGTTGTATCTTAATCTATCGTGTTCGTTTAAGAATTTCTTTCTAAGTCTTATAGCATCTGGAGTTATTTCAACTAACTCATCATCATCTATAAATTCTAAAGCTTCTTCTAGAGTGAATGTTCTAGCAGCTTGTAATTTAACAGCATCATCAGTACCAGAAGCACGAACGTTAGTTAATTTCTTGTTCTTACAAGGGTTAACAGTCATGTCTTCTTTTCTTGAGTTCATACCTATTATCATACCTTCGTAAACTTCAACAGCAGGGTCAACGAACATTTGAGCTCTTTCACTTAAAGCATTAAGTGCGTAAGCCATAGTTGAACCAGCAACTTGAGATATTAAAACTCCGTTAGTTCTTCCTGGCATTTCACCTTTGTGCTCTTCGTATCTTTCAAATGATCTAACTAAAGAACCTTCTCCACGAGTATCATTTATAAATTCACTTCTGTATCCTAATAATCCTCTTGTAGGAGCTATAAATGTTATTTTAACATAATCTCCTTCGATTTCCATAGCTTCCATCATAGCTTTTCTTAAGTTTAATTTGTTTATAACAGTTCCTGAATAAACTTCTGGACAGTTAACTATAACTCTTTCCATTGGTTCCATTAATTTTCCGTTTTCATCTTTTATGAATAAAACTTCTGGCTTAGATACACCTATTTCGTATCCTTCACGTCTCATGTTTTCTAATAATATAGATAAGTGAAGTTCTCCACGTCCAGATACTCTGTATCCGTCAGTTGTATCCATTGGCTCAACTTTAAGACCAACGTTAACTTCAAGTTCTTTGTCTAATCTATCTTTTAAGTGTCTAGTAGTTACGAATTTACCACTCTTACCAGCGAATGGAGAATCGTTAACTAAGAAGTTCATAGATAGAGTAGGCTCTTCTATGTGTATCATTTCCATTGGTAATGGATTATCAACGTTACATATAGTTTCCCCTATAGATATATCAGCCATACCAGCAACAACAACTATGTCACCTGCATAAGCTTCTTGCTTTTCAACTTGCTTTAATCCTTCGTAAACTGTAAGCTTAGATATTCTTCCTCTAGCTACAGAACCGTCAGCTTTACATACAGATATAGTTTCACCATTTTTTACAGTTCCTTTATAAACTCTACCTATACCAAGTCTTCCTACATAATCATCGTATGCAAGAGCAGATATTTGTAATTGTAAAGGCTCATTGCTGTAATCTGGGTATGCTTCAACGTGTTCAACAACAGTTTCAAATAATGGAGCTAAGTTTTCACTTTCATCTTCCATTTCTTTTTTAGCTATACCTTGCTTAGCTATACCGTATATTATTGGGAATTCACATTGCTCATCAGTTGCATTTAAGTCAACGAATAAGTCGAATACTTCATCAACAACTTCTTCAGCTCTTTGGTCTTGCTTATCTATTTTGTTTATGAATAATATTGGTCTAAGTCCAGCTTCTAAAGATTTTTGTAAAACGAATCTTGTTTGAGGCATTGGACCTTCACTAGCATCAACTAGTAATATAACTGTATCAACAGTCTTTATAACACGTTCAACTTCAGAAGAGAAGTCACTATGTCCTGGAGTATCAACTATATTTATTTTGTAATCCTTATAGTTTATTGAACAGTTTTTAGAATATATTGTTATACCTCTTTCGGCTTCTAGGTCATTACTATCCATTACACAATCTTTTACTACTTCGTTATCTCTAAATGTTCCAGATTGATGTAAGAATGCGTCAACTAAAGTTGATTTACCAGCATCAACGTGGGCAATAACAGCTATGTTTATTATTTTATTTTTTGACATATATTTTGCTCCTTTCAGCTTAAAATAACTTTTTAAGTATATCACAGTATAGATTTGTAGACAAGAGACTACTAATTAAAATAAATAAGTGTTTTAAGCATAAATTCACATATATTTTATGTAAAAATTAAAAATTTAAAGTAGATTAATAACTAGAAAACAAGATAAATGTAAAAATTAATACTAGGAAAATGTTTTAATTAAGGTGGCAAGCCCTTTTGAAGCAAATWATAAGTATAGACATTATCAAGTTACTCCATGATATAGTTACCATTTTAAATCCCCCTCTTTATAAATTAATCATTAGGCTATGTTTTAATATAGTGTTGAAATTTAATACTATTTTATATTAATACATTTATTTTGAGTGTAAAAAAATATTTTGAGCAACYGACAAAGTCGTTGGCGAMATGAGCGAAGCGAATTTTTGTTGACTAAAAATATAAAAATGTAACAAAAACAGATATATATAAAT
>NZ_CP048741.1:1597139-1597275 GCF_018336475.1 Romboutsia sp. 13368 | reverse complement strand
ATATTTGGTTGGATGGGGCGCTTTTTTCTTTGCTTTTAATTTCTATATCGAGTCCAATTACTTTGATTTTAATTCTTATGTAATTAAAAAATATGTTACTTTTTATATTTAAGTTAATAAAAACTAACAAAAGTAG
>NZ_CP048741.1:1595944-1597134 GCF_018336475.1 Romboutsia sp. 13368 | reverse complement strand
ATTATCTTCAAATTCTATATTATTAAAATAATTGTATGTAAATCCTATAAATATAATTAATATTACAAGTGTTAATGCTTTATTATTAAGTAATTTTTTCTTTTTTTCTATTTCAACACTATTTATAGATTTTATATATTTTCTTTGAAGTCTTTCATTATATATTAATGTAAGCTGTCCAACTAAAATAAACTCTGCTATATTAAATCCACCTATCTTAGTAACTAAGGTTAATATAATCTTTATTATTATATAAATATCTAAAACTTTAATTATTTTATTTGAATGTTCAATATACTTTTCTTTATTTATAAATTCTATATCTTCTGTAAATTTATTAACATCTATGTATTTATGTATAAAATATAATACTCCTAACATCATTACTACTTCGGTAGCTTTATCTATAAAAATATTTAGTATTGTTCCTATTATAAATCCCCATATTAATATTTTTTTATCCTGTTTATCTAATTTCACTTATATCTCCCCTAAAATATCATTTATATTATCCTTATGTCCCATTCTATAAAATTACGAGTAAAACTGTAATAATTTATGATAACCCTAACTTATTAAGTATTTTCATTTATAAATTCTAATAATTCTTTAGAATCTATAATATAAGATCTCTGCATAACACCATTCATATTAAAGCTATCATCGTTTCTAAGTTTATTAATGTCTAAAAACACATATACACTATCATTGTCTATAGGAACTAAAGTTATACCTCTTTTAAATTCAACTGATACTCCACCATCTTCTTCTCTTATTCTTCCATCAAGAAAAATAGTCATTTTACCTAAGTTGCTTGGTGGAGAATCCTTTACAGTTGCATTTTTAAGTTGCGAATTTCTAAGAATATTACTTAAGTAATTAGCATCACTACTTGATATATTGTAATTATAATCATGTGTATCTTCACCTTTTTTTACTCTCCAAATTGAAACTATACTATCCTTTGAAAATACAAAAACATCTTTCAAAACAATATATTCTTTTATTTTAGAATAACTAAATATAGTTAAAATAAAAATAGCTATTGAAACAATCCATAGTACCAATCTATTCTTGAATATTTTCAATATTCTCCCCCCTATTATGTATCTTATAAGTTTTTAAACCTATAAGTAGTTTATCATAATTAAAAATAAGCTATGTTACTTTACTTCGTGATAATTATAATA
>NZ_CP048741.1:1591894-1595939 GCF_018336475.1 Romboutsia sp. 13368 | reverse complement strand
AAATTAAAAATTTATAATATAAATATGCGTATATTATATAATTAAATTTCAAATAATAATATATTTATAAAAGCGTAACAAATGTTACAGAAATTACTTCAATCTGTATATATAATGTGTATAGAAAATAAACATTATAATTTTGGAGGAGTAATTATGGATAACATTATGTTTTGCTATCAATGTCAAGAAACAGCAGGATGTACTGGATGTACAAAATTTGGAGTATGTGGAAAATCACCAAATCTAGCAAGAATGCAAGATTTATTAATATATACAACAAAAGGATTGTCATTTGTTACAACAAGACTTAGAGAAGAAGGAAAAGAAGTAAGTAAAGATGTTAATCACTTAATAACTATAAACTTATTTACTACAATAACAAATGCTAACTTTGATGATGAAGTATTCTATGAAAGAGTTAAAGAAACTTTAAATACTAAAGAAGAATTATTAGATAAATTAGAAAATAAAGAAAACTTACCAGAAGCAGTATTATGGAACTCATCTTCAAARTCAGAAATGGATGAAAAGTCTACTAAAGTTGGAGTACTTTCAACTAAAAATNTCAGAAGCAGTATTATGGAACTCATCTTCAAAGTCAGAAATGGATGAAAAGTYTACTAAAGTTGGAGTACTTTCAACTAAAGATGAAGATATAAGAAGTTTAAGAGAATTAATAATATATGGAATAAAAGGAATGTCAGCATATATGAAGCATGCTAATGCATTAGGATATGACAGCGAAGATATAAATGCATTTATGCAAGCTACTTTAGCTAAAACTTTAGATGATAATTTAAGTGTAGATGAATTAATAGCATTAACTTTAGAAACTGGTAAAGTAGGGGTAGATGGTATGGCTTTACTTGATAGTGCTAATACTGAAACTTACGGACATCCAGAAATAACTAAAGTAAATATAGGTGTTAGAAATAATCCAGGTATACTTGTATCAGGACATGACTTAAAAGATTTAGAATTATTATTAAAACAAACAGAAGGAACTGGAGTTGACGTATATACTCATTCAGAAATGTTACCAGCGCATTATTACCCAGCATTTAAAAAGTATTCTCATTTTGCAGGAAATTACGGAAATGCTTGGTGGAAACAAAAAGAAGAGTTTGAAAGTTTCAATGGACCAATACTAATGACTACAAACTGTATAGTACCACCAAAGGATAGTTACAAAGATAGAATATACACTACTGGAGCTGCTGGATTTGTAGGAGTTAAACATATAAAAGGTGAGAGCGAAGACAATAAAGACTTTTCAGAAATAATAGAACAAGCTAAAAAATGTGCTCCTCCAACACAAATAGAAACTGGAGAAATAATAGGTGGATTTGCCCACAATCAAGTATTAGCACTTGCAGATGCAGTAGTAGATGCTGTTAAAACTGGAGCAATAAAGAAATTCTTTGTAATGGCAGGGTGTGATGGAAGAGCTAAAACAAGAAACTACTATACTGATTTTGCTTTAAATTTACCAAAAGATACTGTAATACTTACAGCAGGATGTGCTAAGTACAAATACAATAAATTAAACTTAGGTGATATAAATGGTATACCAAGAGTATTAGATGCAGGTCAATGTAATGATTCTTATTCATTAGCACTTATAGCACTTAAATTAAAAGAAGTGTTTGAACTTGAAGATATAAATGAATTACCGATAGCTTTTAATATAGCTTGGTATGAACAAAAAGCTGTAATAGTATTATTATCACTATTATACTTAGGTGTTAAGAATATACATCTAGGACCAACACTTCCAGCATTCTTATCACCAAATGTTGCTAAGGTTTTAGTTGAAAACTTTGGAATTGGTGGTATAACTAATGTTGAAGATGATTTAAAAATGTTTATGCAACAATAAANNTAAAAAATAGCTACTATATATTTAAATATAGTAGCTATTAGATATAAATATAACTTTAAAGCAAAATGCAAATATTCATAGTTTAGTAAAACTAAATAAAACAAAAATTTTTATAAACAATGAATTATATATACTAAACTAAAAATATTTTTAATCTAAACTTTAAAATTATTGTATACAATTGAAACTATTGAAAATACTAGATTTAAATGGTTTTAAACAAAAATACATAAAAATACACTAAAATGAACTTTAAAAATTATATAAATAAACTGCAATATTTATACACGAAAAATGAGATATACAAACTATTATTAAATGAATATAATATTAGTAAATAAAAAAGAAGGGGAAGGGATATTTGTGGATGATAGGCGGACACAAGTAAAGCACATAATACTAATACTTATAGGATCATTAATATTATCATTTGGAATTTATAATTTAAATTATCAAAACAACATAACGGAAGGTGGAGTTTTAGGAGTTTTATTATTACTAAAAAACTTATTTGACATAGAACCTCCAGTAGCTAATCTAATAATAGACATATCATTGCTTATAATAGCATGTAAATTCTTTGGAAAACAATTCTTAATACACTCAATAATAGCGACTTTAAGTTTTTCAACTTTTTATGAAATATTTGAATCTATAGGACCATTAATACCTGTACTACCTAGTAAATTTGTAGTAACAATACTTTCAGGATTATTTGTAGGTATAGGAGTAGGTATAATTATAAGAAATGGAGCAGCTGCAGGTGGAGATGATGCCCTAGCAATGGTTATTTCTAAAATTACATCAGTGACTATAGGAAATGTGTATCTTATAGGAGATGTAGTAGTATTAATTTTATCACTAACATATTTATCGGTATATGATATATTTTGGTCTCTTATAGCAGTTACTATAAGCGGAAGGATTATTGATTTTATATATAATTTTAATAATAATAAATTATCTAAAGCTTAAAAATATGGCTATGTTAGCTATCTTCGTGATAAATATTACATAAAAACAACTAAAAAAAGCTATATAAAGTGTTTATATAGCTTTTTTTAGTTAGATTATAGGTATCCACTGGAATGTTATAATAAACCAATAAATTAAAAAAGCTATTATAAGTGAGATTAATAGATTATTTTTTATATATTTAAACTTAGTAAAAATAAAGCTTATTATTAAACCTATTAAAAAATCTATTATAACTGCAAGTGGAATAAAATATATTTGATTAAGCTTTCCAAGATTAAAAATATTTATAATTGGTTCATAAATAAAAATAGTCGGAAATACATGAATTATATCATTTATATGAGCTGATTTAATAAATAAAACTTCAAGAACATTAAAAAGAAGTGAAAGTAATAAAAATACTAAACCACCAAATAATACAGGTCTTTTACTTATTTTATTTAACATATTTATTCTCGCTTTCTATAATTTAAATTTAATATACTTTATTATATACAAATAATATCAGAAAGGATAATCTATTTACAAAAAATATTATAAATATGCCTTAAGTTTATCACAGTTTTAGGACAAGTGAATAATATATTATTAGGAAGTTTAGTCTTCCTAAKTAGAAAATATTCTAAAAATAATAATGGATACAATAAAAACAACAATTCTTGTAATAAAAATAATAACGCTTGCAATAACAACAACAATAATAACAATAATAATGGGTACAATAACAATGGATGCAATAAAAACAACAATTCTTRTGGATCCTCTCAAAACAATAGTTGTATAGAAGAATGTAATAAATATAAAGAGTTAGCTAATCAAAAATGCCAACAAGCTGAATGTGCTATGAATAAAGCAAATAGACTAGCTCAAGAAGCACAAGCTGCAGAACAAAGAGCAGAAAACTTAAAACAACAAGCAATAGAAGAATGTAAAAGAGCTAATGAACTTTGGAATTGCTATGAAGAAGTTGCAAATGATGCGCAAGAATTAATGGAACAAGCTCAATGCTGTTTACAACAAGCAGCTCAATGTTATCAAAATTGCCTCAATGATGACTTTGGATGTAATTTAGAAGACTATGGATATTCAGAAGATGATGATAATGATTATGATTATTGCAACGAAAATTATGGATACAATAATAACTATGGATGCAACAAAAACTGTGGATGTAATCGTTAA
>NZ_CP048741.1:1589403-1591889 GCF_018336475.1 Romboutsia sp. 13368 | reverse complement strand
TCCGAAGTGGTAGCGAGGATATATCGTTGGCGATATGAGCGAAGCGAATTTTTTATTATAAAAAATTTATAGCAAATTCAATTCTTTTAAGTGCATCTAATACCATTGATCTAGGACAAGCTAAATTTATTCTAAAATGTTTATTTCCACCTAAGCCGAAAGTAGATCCTGAGCTTAGTGCAACTTTACCTTTAGTTAATAAAGAATCTTTTAAAGTATTTTCATCAACATTAAGCTCACTAAAATCAATCCATAGTAAATAAGTTCCTTCTGGTTTGTATACCTTTAATTTAGGAAGATTGTTTTTTATATAATCAATAGCAAAATCAACATTATCTTCTATATAATTAAGTAAACCATGTAGCCAATCTTCTCCATAGTTGTATGCAGCTTCTGTTGCAACTAAACTAAATGCATTATTTCTTTTTATATCTAACCTTGAAAAAGCTTTTTCTAAAATATCATAGTGAGATTTATTAGGTAGTATAACAAATGAACTTTGAATACCTGCTAAGTTAAAAGTTTTAGTTGGAGCCATACAAGTTATAGTATTTTGTTCAAATTCTTTAGAAATAGATGCAAATGGAGTATGCTTATGATTTTTAAATATTATATCGCTATGTATTTCATCAGATAYAACAATTACATTGTATTTTAAACATATATCTCCTAATTTAGTTAGTTCTTCACGAGTCCAAACCCTACCAACTGGGTTATGAGGATTACAAAGTATAAATATTTTAACATCTTTTATTTTAGATTCTATATCATCATAATCCATAACATATTTACCATCATCTAATTTAATTAAAGGACTTATAATTAACTCTCTATTATTATCTTTAACTATATTATGAAATGGACTGTAAACAGGCTCTTGTATCATTATTTTATCATTTTCTTTAGTTAAATTTTGAATAAGTAAACTTATACTAGTTATAACTGCAGGGCTAAACATTAGCCATTCCTTTTTTATTTTCCAACTAAATCTATTATCAAGCCAATTTACTATAGATTCATTATAAGAATCTGGCCTAGTTGTATATCCGAATATACCTTGTTCTAATCTATCTTTTAAAGCTTCCATTATACATGGAGCAGTTAAAAAATCCATATCTGCAACCCACATAGGAAGTAAATCGTTAGTACCAAAATTTTTCTCCATCTCAGACCACTTTGCTGAAAAATTGTCACTTCTATCTATAATTTTATCGAAATTAAAATTCATGTCTTATTCCCCCCCTAACTAATTTATACTTAAATAAATAGTTACTATAATCGTAGCTATAATATATGTAAATTTCAACATAAATTAAAAAATTACATATAATACTTTTATTTAGTTGACAAAAAATATTANTTGACAAAAAATATTATTGTAATAAGCTAAAATAAGATGAAAAATAAAAGTAGGTAGGAATGACATGAAAGAAAAATACTATGAAGAATTACTTAATATAAAAACAAGTGGAGAGCAAAGCTGGGATGAAATGGAAAAATGTTATCATCCATATGAGCCAACTCCTTATTTTGCATTAGATAAATTATTTGAAACTTACAATATAAGTGAAGATGATTATATAATTGATTTTGGATGTGGTAAAGGAAGACTTAACTTTTATCTAAATTACAACTTTAATTGTAATGCTTTAGGAATTGAAATGGATAAAAATTTCTATAATCAATGTATAGAAAATAAAGTAGAATATTTAAAAAAGAACAAAAAGATAGATGATAAAATTGACTTTGCTTGTGTTTTAGCACAAGAATATGAAATAGGTGATAAAGATAATAAATTTTATTTCTTTAATCCATTTTCAGTTCATATATTTATGAAGGTTGTAGAAAATATTTTAATTTCATATGAAAATAACCCAAGACATATAGATATAATACTTTATTATCCTTCAGATGATTATATATATTATTTAGAAAACTTTACACCATTTATGCAGTCATATGAAGTTAGATTAGATAAATTATTTAAAAGTGACAATCAAGAGAGATTTTTAGTATNNCAATGTGCTTTATATAAAAATATACTAANAYAACTCGTTGTGCTAGTTAATTTTTACAATAATAAAACTCCAACAAATATAGTACCCTAAGATTATTAGCATTAATCTAAAGGAGGGTTACAATAATGTTGGAGCTTAATAATTATTATATCCAAGACGTAGAAAATTTAACTGACTTATTTACTATAATTTTTACAATAGTTGATGATATATATAATGATATTATACCTATAAGTATTAGAAATAGACGTAATATCAAAGATAGTAAACTTTGCGATAGCGAAATAATAACTATAAGTATAGTTGGTGAACTTCTAACTATAGATTCAGAAAAAGCATTTTTCAGTTTATTAAGTAGAGAATATTCAAAATTATTTCCAAAGTTAGGAGATAGAACTAGATTTAATAGAACTAAACGAAATTTACATTCTGTAATCAATGAAATAAGAGAATATATTTCCTTATTTA
>NZ_CP048741.1:1588670-1589268 GCF_018336475.1 Romboutsia sp. 13368 | reverse complement strand
TATTTTGGATTTAAGTTTCATGCACTTACTACAGTAGATGGTTTCTTAACTGACTATGTCATAACTCCTGCAAATGTTGATGATAGAAATGCGGTATGGGATTTATGTGATAAATATAATTCAATTTCTATTGTAGGTGATAAAGGATATATAAATAAAAGGCTAACGCCTGAGTTAAAAACTGAAAGAAATATAAATTTATTATTTTTAAAAAGAGGAAACTGTAAAGATAATTATCCGAAGCAAATAAGACAATTAATATTTAAGGTTAGAAGAAGGATTGAGACTAGCTTTTCTCAATTAACGGAACAATTAAATTTAAATAAAGTAAAAAGTAAATCAATGCTTGGATTTATAACAAGAATATCAATAAAAGTATTAAGTCATAATATTTCATTTCTAATAAATAAATTGATAGGAAATTATGATTCTATAGCAAAAATAAAAAGCTTAACATTTGGTTAAATTTTACAAATATTAAGCTTTATAGAATACTATTTTTTTACAAAACTCAATTTACTTTATTTGGAAAAATATTTTTAACTAGCACAATAGATTAATWAAATTATAGCTATGTATATTACTTTTTGTAATAAAA
>NZ_CP048741.1:1586255-1588664 GCF_018336475.1 Romboutsia sp. 13368 | reverse complement strand
AAGAGAGATTTTTAGTATATGAATTAAGCTATTATTTTTAAAAAAAGTGTAAATACTAATCATTATAATAAATGGTTAGAAGGGATATATATGAAGCTTAATGAAAATAATAGAAATTTAGATAATAGCAAAATTAAGGGATTATCAAAAGAAGAGGTTGATAAACGTATAAAAGAAGGTAACTACAATAAAATTATAGATAGTGTTTCAAAAACAACTAAAGAGATAATAATAGACAATGTATTTACATTCTTCAATTTATTAAATTTAATATTAGCAATACTTATAATCCTTGTAAAATCCTATGAAAATGCATTATTTATGGGTATAGTAATATCAAATATAGTAATAGGAATAATACAGGAGATAAGGGCTAAAAAAACAATAGACAAATTATCTTTAGTATCTGCATCTAAAGCAAAAGTAATAAGAGAATCTAAAGAAGTTGAAATAAATGTAGATTCAATAGTATTAGATGATATTATAAAATATTCAACTGGAGAAGAAATAAGTGTAGATTCAATAATATTGGATGGAAGTGTAGAAGTAAATGAGTCATTATTAACTGGAGAAGTAGATGAAATATTAAAAAAAGAAGGAGATACACTTTTATCAGGAAGCTTTATAGTGTCAGGAACTTGTTATGCAAAGGCTGATAAAGTAGGAGAAAACAGTTATGCAGCTAAGATAACTAAAGTAGCTAAGAAAAGAAAAAAAGTAAATTCAGAGATTATGAATTCACTTGATAAGATAATTAAATATATAGCTATAGTAATAGTTCCTATTGGAGTAATACTTTTTCTAAAACAGATGTATGTATTAAATTATGGATTAAAACAATCTATAGTAAGTACAGTTGCAGCAGTTATAGGTATGATACCAGAGGGACTTTATTTACTTACAAGTATATCATTAGTGGTTTCTGTTATAAGATTAGGAAAAAAGAATATATTAGTTCAAGAACTTTATTGTATAGAAACCTTAGCTCGTGTTGATATGTTGTGTCTTGATAAAACAGGTACTATAACAGAAGGTAAAATGAATGTACGTGAGGTAGTAGTATTAGACGATAAATATAATGAAGAAAATACAAATAATATTATAGGTGCAATAACTCATACATTAGATGATGAAAATTCAACCTTTAATTGTTTAAGAGATAAATTTAAAGAAAATCCAAATTGGGAAACTATTAAAAAAGTTCCATTTTCATCACAAAGAAAGTGGAGTGGAGCTTCTTTTAAAGAGCAAGGAAGCTTTGTAATAGGAGCACCAGAATTTGTATTAAATGAAAATTATGAAAGTATAAAAGATAAAGTTGAAGAGTATTCATCAAAGGGATATAGAGTACTATTATTAGCTAAGAATGATAGAGAATTAATTGACGATAAATTAGATAAAAATATAGACAAAATAGCTTTAATTGTAATAGAAGATAAGATACGTGAAAATGTAGAAGAAACATTTGAATTCTTCGATAAACAAGATGTAAATATAAAAGTAATATCTGGAGATAATCCTGTAACAGTGTCACAGATAGCTAAAACTGCAGGAGTAAAAAATGCTGAAAAATATATAGATGCATCAACTCTTAAAGATACAGATGATATACAGAATGCTGTTGATAAATATATTGTATTTGGAAGAGTTCAACCAGAACAAAAAAGAGAAATAATAAAATCTCTTAAAGAAAAGGGACATACTGTAGCTATGACAGGAGATGGAGTAAATGATGTATTAGCACTAAAAGATAGTGACTGTAGTATAGCTATGGCATCTGGTAGTGATGCTGCAAGAAGAGTATCTCAACTTGTACTTACTGATTCAAACTTTAAATCTATGCCAAGCGTAGTAAATGAAGGTAGAAGGGTTATTAATAATATAGAAAAAAGTGCATCATTATTTCTAGTAAAAACAATATATTCATTTATACTATCAGTATTATTTTTAATAATAATGAAACCATACCCATTTGTACCTATACAATTAACTCTTATAAGTGGTCTTACTATTGGTATACCTTCATTTTTCTTTGCATTTGAACATAATAACAATAGAATCAAAAAGGGATTTTTAAAAAATATAATAAAAAGAGCCCTATCAGGTGGTATTACTATAGCAATAAATACATTATGTATAGTATTTATATCTAACATAATAAAAATACCTCAAGATAAAGTATCAAGTATAGTTGCTATATTAACAGGATTTACTGGACTTGTTATTTTATATAGAGTAAGTTTACCATTTAATAATCATAGAAAAATATTGTTAGCATCTATGAGTATATTATTTTTTATAATTGTAATCTTCTTTGGAAATAGACTTATGATATATAGACTTACTTTTATACAAACTATAATACTAATAGTATTTATGCTTATAACACCTATAATTATAAAGATTATA
>NZ_CP048741.1:1584696-1586034 GCF_018336475.1 Romboutsia sp. 13368 | reverse complement strand
TATAGAAGGTTAAAAAAATAAAAGAGGATTTTAAAATATTAAAATCCTCTTTTTATTTATATATTTATTTTACCAAACCTATATTTTCAACAAATTTAAATCCTTTATTATTTATTAAAAAGTCATATAACTCATCGTTATTATATTTGAAGTAATTATCTAAGCAATAGCTTAGCTCATCCTCTAATTTATCATACTCATTATACATATCTATAGGAGTATGAAGCATTAACATATCTTCTCTGATTTGTTGTAAATCAATAACATCTTGTATAATATCCATACTTAATTCATCTTTTAATATCATATCTTTAACTATATCAACTAAATCAGATTTATTAGTAAAAGGTATAGTTAACTTGTTATCATTTTTAGATTCTAAAACAAAGTTATTAATTTCTTCGTAAATATTTTCTAAGTTGTTGTCTACATAGTTATTAAATTTTTCTTTAGTAAAAGATTTGTACACATCTTCTACAATCATGTCATTTATATGGCCTTCCCAAAGTAAAACAGCATATTTACTATCAGTTGTAGTTGTTAACTTATTTCCATTAGCATCGTAAAGTCTTGGGAAGTAATTATTTTTATGTTTTGATACATTACACTTAAAGAAGTATCCTTCTACATCTTTTGGTAAAGATTCTTTTATAAATTCTTCCATTTCACTTCCTAAGTACATATCAAATGATTTAAATTCATTTTTATAATTTTGTATATTAGTAGTATCTATATTTGAGATATTATTTTTTAGAGCATAATCAAATATTTTCTTTTTATATATTTTATTTAATATATTATCTATTTCTAAATTATAGTTAAAATTCATAGTTTAAGCCTCCTAAAAAATTAAATTATATAAGATTAATTTTTAAACTATACAGTTTATAAACATTATTATCTAATATTTAGTAAAAAAATAGAAGATATCTTAAAAATATAATCTATTTTTGCTATGAATTATTTATACCCAATTTTTATTAACTTAAATATTTAAATTAAAACTATTAAATAAATAAATTATAGCTTAACTGTCAAGTTATAAGGAGGTTACTATAGTTATATACTTAATAAAAAAGGATATCAATTGATATCCTTTTTTATTAAAACCTATTCATTAAATATACAATTATTACATATAGTCCAGATAAACCAACTAATCCATAAACTATACGGCTTAGGCCACTTATATTTCCGAAATGTCCTCCACCAGCTAAAATAGCAGCAACTAAATCAAATTTAAATAAACTGACAAGACCCCAGTTGATTGCACCTATAACTACCAATACTAGAGCGATATCATAAAGTATTTGCATAATATTATGTTAAGATTAATCA
>NZ_CP048741.1:1577381-1579510 GCF_018336475.1 Romboutsia sp. 13368 | reverse complement strand
GTTATAAGGAGGTTACTATAGTTATATACTTAATAAAAAAGGATATCAATTGATATCCTCTTTTATTAAAACCTATTCATTAAATATACAATTATTACATATAGTCCAGATAAACCAACTAATCCATAAACTATACGGCTTAGGCCACTTATATTTCCGAAATGTCCTCCACCAGCTAATATAGCTGCAACTAAATCAAATTTAAATAAACTGACAAGACCCCAGTTGATTGCACCTATAACTACCAATACTAGAGCGATATCATAAAGTATTTGCATAATATTATGTTAAGATTAATCGAAAGGATTACCTTAACACTTCACCTCCTATATAAATTAATAGCTTAGTTAATATTTTCTCTTATTTTATGAAAAATATACAGTTATAAAAAAACTTAAAAATAATGAATAAACTTAGATAATAAAAGGAAAGTGCTAAAAGAGAGTAATATGTTTAGAGTAGCATGAAATTTACATAAATATAAAAGAGAGAGTTCAAATATTTAATTATTAAATAAATTTGAAATTGTTTGACAATTTGTACAATATAATATACCATTAGTGATAGAAATAATTGTTAACATATAATATCTATATGGCAAGTATGTATATATAAAAAGGGGGAAATAGATATGAATAACAGTTCAGTAGCAAAGAAAACTCAAAAGAAGACGTTTATGCAAAGATTTCTAGATATGATAGAAATAGGTGGAAATAAACTTCCTCATCCAGTTACACTATTTGCAATGTTATGTGTTGCAGTAGCGATAATATCTGCAATAACTGCAGCAATGGGTGTAGAGGTAACAACAGAAATAATAAATAGAACTACTAATGAAATGGAAGTTCAGACAATAAAGGCTGTATCACTTCTTAATGGTGAAGGCTTTAAGTATATGATAGAAAATGCTGTATCTAACTTTACAGGATTTGCTCCACTTGGAGTTGTTTTAGTTGGTATGTTAGGTATAGGAATAGCAGAAAGTTCAGGGTACATAGGAACATTACTTAAAAAAGTAGTTAGTATAACTCCAGCTAAGTTAATAGTTCCAACAGTAGTATTTTTAGGTATAATGTCAAACATGGCATCTGATGCAGGTTATGTAATACTTATACCACTTGGGGCATTAATATTTATGGCTTATGGAAAGCATCCACTTGCAGGTATAGCAGCAGCATTTGCTGGGGTATCTGGAGGATTTAGTGCAAACTTACTTATAGGTACTGTAGATCCAATGCTTGCAGGTTTAACTAATGAAGCTGCACATATAATAGACCCAACAGTAAATGTAACTCCAACTGCAAACTATTTCTTCATGTTTGCATCAACATTCTTAATAACTATACTTGGTACAATATTAACTACTAAAGTTATAGAACCAAGACTAGGTAAATATGAAGGTGAAAAAATAACTGGAGATTCTGATTTACAAAACATAAGTGATAAAGAAAAGAAAGCTATGACAGCTGCAAACTTTACATTCTTAGCAATGGTAGTTGGATTAGTAGTATTAATAGCAATGCCAAATTCATTCTTAAGAAACTTAGAAGCAGATAGTTTCTTAAACTCAATAGTAGACCATTCACCATTTATGAATGGACTTATACCAATAGTTGCACTATTATTCTTTGTTCCATCTGTAGTATATGGAAAAATAGCTGGAACTGTTAAAAATGAAAAAGAAGTAGCAGCTCATATGGGTAAAGCAATGAGTTCAATGGGAGCATATTTATGTTTAGCATTCGTTGCAGCTCAATTTATAAGTTACTTTAACTATACAAACTTAGGAACTATAATAGCAGTTAGTGGTGCATCACTATTAGAATCTGCAAATATTGGAACAATACCACTTCTTATAGGATTTATATTAATAACAGCATTTATAAATTTATTTATGGGGTCAGCTTCAGCTAAATGGGCTATAATGGCACCAGTGTTTATACCAATGTTCTTAAAGTTAAATATAGACCCTGCAGTAGTTCAAACTGCATATAGAATAGCAGATAGTTCAACAAACTTAATATCACCACTTATGAGTTATTTTGCAATGATTATAGTATTTACTCAAGTTTATGATAAGAAAGCTGGTATAGGAACAATAACATCTATRATGTTACCTTACTCAATGA
>NZ_CP048741.1:1573032-1577240 GCF_018336475.1 Romboutsia sp. 13368 | reverse complement strand
GTTGCTTTACTCAATATATTGAAATCACTAGATATTATTTGAAAAATAGTTAAATATACGTTACTATAACCTAGTATTTGCAATGATTTTATTTAACTAGCACAACGAGTTAATTAATGAAAAATTATAAATTAAAAAGAATAATCTTTAAACACTATTTTGTTAGTTAATAATATATAGCCAATAAAATAAATTAAGTAAAATAATATAGCAAAATTAATCAATNTTTAATAATTATATATATGATAAAATATTATACCAATAAATCTAATATATAAAGAGGTAAGAATATGGATTATAAATTTGGACTTCCAGTAGAAATAATATTTAAATCTGGAGCTATTAAAAATATAAGTAAAGTAATAGAAAATAATAATTATAAAAAAGGTATTTTAATATCTAGTAAGAGATTTATAGAAAGTGAATATGGAAATGAGGTTGTAAATTCATTAAAAGAATACATTAATGATATACATTTTGGAATAAGTGCAAATCCAACTATAGAAGATGTAGAAAATACAACTAATACTATAAAAAATAGTAATGTAGACTTTATTATAGCTTTAGGTGGAGGTAGCATATTAGATTGTGCTAAAATATCTTCTTCTATGGCAGCTATGAATACAGATATAAGATATTTCCTAGAAAATAAATTAGAAATAAATAAAAATATACCAGTTATAGCAATACCTACAACAGCAGGAACTGGAAGTGAAGTAACAACTGTATCAGTTATAAGTAATAAAGATACTGAAGATAAGTTTCCTATAAAGTCAGATTATTTATTGCCTAAAGTAGCAATAATAGACCCAGAGTTAACACTTACTGTTCCTAAAAGTGTTACAGCAAGTTCCGGTATAGATGTATTATCACATGCACTAGAATCTTATTATAGTAAAAATAACAACCCTATATCAGACTTGTTAGCAATAGAAGCAATAAAGCTTGTTATGAATAATTTAAAACATACAGTTAACAATCTAGATAATATAGAATATAGAGAAAATATGTGCCAAGCATCGCTACTTGCAGGAATGGCATTTGCTGTTACAGGAACAGCAGCATGTCATGGTATATCATATCCACTAACTAGTAAGTATAATATTCCTCATGGTGAGGCTTGTGGACTTACTCAAGACAAGGTATTATTATTAAATTCAAAAGTTGAGTTTGATAGAATAGATAAATTAAGTAAGGAAGTTGGATATACTAACGTAGAAGAATTTTCAAATTCAATATATAAATTAAAACAAGACATAGGACTAGCCAATAATTTAAGAGATTATAATATAAAAAGTGAAGAGTTAGAAAGTATAGCTAATTTATGTACATCTAAAAATATATTAGCTAATCCATATAAACTTAATAAAGAAGAAATTCTAAAATTATTACAAAGTATATATTAAAATAATTTTAGTGNNNGATGAACACCTATCTCCATATATAAAGATAGGTGAAATTAGAATACCAAAGCAAGATTTTATAACTAAAGAACGATTTGAATTAGCAGAAGTATTATCTTATTCTCCTGGTCATTCATTAGTAGAGCATAGACCAATAGGTGATATTAATGAGGGTCGTATTAAGATATATGAAGAAATGTCTAAGTTTAGGCATGAAAGAAATAACAAGAAACTTTTTGAGCCAACTAAAGAATATTTTGATAAAATAGATAGATAAGACTAAATAAGATTTATAGGAGAACAAAATGAATATAAAGCCTTTAGATATATTACAAAAATATTATGGATATACAAGTTTTAGAAAAGGTCAAGAAAATATAATAACATCTATAATAAATAAAGAAGATGTACTAGCTATAATGCCAACAGGTGGAGGTAAATCTATTTGTTACCAAGTTCCTGCCCTTTGCTTAGAAGGAATAACTATAGTTATTTCACCTTTAATATCACTTATGAAAGACCAAGTTGATACTTTAAAAACTATGGGAATCAAGGCTGGTTTAATAAATAGTTCTTTATCTAATAGTGAATATAGTACTATTTTAGAAGAAATAGAAAATGATGAATGTAAAATAATATATATAGCTCCAGAAAGACTTGATAGTATGGAGTTTGTAAATATAGTAAGAGGAAAAAATATAAGTCAAGTTGCAATAGATGAGGCTCACTGTGTTTCTCAATGGGGACATGACTTTAGRGTTAGTTATAAAAAAATACCACATTTTATAAATAGATTAGACAAAAGACCAATAGTTACAGCCTTTACAGCAACTGCAAGTAATGAGGTTAGAGAAGATATAGTAAGAATACTAGATTTACATAATCCAGATATTTATATAACTGGGTTTGATAGAGAAAACTTATCTATAAATATAGTTAAATCATCATCTAAAAATAAATATACATTAGATTATGTAGAAAATCACAAAAATGAAAGTGGAATAATCTATGCTGCAACTAGAAAAGAAGTAGAGACTATATATGAAGGATTATTAAAAAGAAATTATTCTGTTGCAAAATATCATGCAGGACTTTCAAATGAAGCTAGGAAAGAATATCAAGAAAAGTTTATAAATGATGATATAAAGATAATGGTAGCTACAAATGCCTTTGGTATGGGAATAGATAAGCCAAATATAAGGTGGGTACTTCATTATAATATGCCACAAAGTGTAGAAAACTATTACCAAGAAATAGGTAGAGCRGGAAGAGATGGAGAAGAAAGTGAATGTGTATTATTATTTTCTCCAGGAGATGTTCATACACAAAAATATTTAGTTGAAGTAGGAATTGAAAACCCAGAAAGAAAAAAGGTTCAATATAAAAAACTTCAACAAATGGTAGATTTAGTTTATAGCAATATGTGCTACAGAAAAAGTATACTAAATTACTTTGGAGAAGACTTTATAAATGATTGTAACAACTGTAGCAATTGTTTAAATGAAGGTGAAGTGGTAGATAAAACACTAGATGCACAAAAGGTCATATCATGTATTGCAAGAATGAAAAGAAGCTTTGGTGCTACTATGATAATAGATGTTTTAAGAGGATCTAAGAATAAAAAGGTATTAGAACTTGGATTTGATAAGCTAACTACTTATGGAATTATGAAAAATTATTCTAATGAAGATTTAAAAACCTTTATAAATACMTTAGTATCACATGGTTTTTTGGATGTAGTAGAAAATATAGGAATGAGAGGAACTTTTCCTACTATAAAATTAAATGAAAACTCTTTAAAGGTTATAAGACAAGAAATTAAAGTTGAATTTAAAGAAGATAAGATTACTAAGTCAAGATATGTTGAAAATGAATTATATGAAATGCTAGTAGCTTTAAGAAGTGAAATAGCAAAAGAAGAATCTATAGCACCATATATGGTATTTGGAGATGCAACTCTTAAAAATATGGCTAGTAGCTATGCAAGTAACAAAGAAGAAATGCTAGCTATATCTGGAGTTGGACAAATCAAATATGAAAAGTATGGTAATAGATTTGAAGATATAATTAAAAAATATATAGAAGAGAAGAACATAGATAAATCTAAAATAAATAAGGTGTCGGAAAAACTTACATCTGCAAATAGTGAATATTTTAATGTAACTACTGATAAAAAACTATATGAAAAATTAAGGGACTATAGACTTAGTATATCTAAATTAGAAGGAGTACTTCCTTATATGATACTATCAAGTAACACATTAAAAGAAATAAGTGGGAGATATCCATTAGATGAAGAACAACTAAAGGATATAGGTGGTATAGGTCCTGTTAAGATAAATAAATATGGAGAAGATATTATAAATATAGTTAAAGAATATATTAATGAAAATAATATAACTCCTAAATGGGAAGAAAAGAAAAGGCTAAAATTAGTTTTAGACGGAGATAGTAGAAAAAATGAAGAAATAGCTCTTGATTTACTAAATCAAAATAAAGATATAAATGATGTAGCAAATGAACTAGAAGTATCAGTTTCTACTGTGCTTGGATATATTTATGATTATATAAAGAATGGAAATAATATAAACTTTAATATAGATTTAAAATCTATGTATACTGAAAATGAAAAAGAAATGATACTTGATGCAATATCTAGATTTGGTGACGAGAAGGTAAGTGCTATTAAAAAGGTTATGCCAGATTATGTAAAATATGAAAGTATAAGAGCTGTAATACTTGAAAGATATATATAAAGTATTAAACTAAAATATTAAAATACCCTGCTATCGTGTTTCACGATAG
>NZ_CP048741.1:1571676-1571845 GCF_018336475.1 Romboutsia sp. 13368 | reverse complement strand
ATAYTGGATGCAAGTGGAGAATTTTTAGAATTAGCTTTAGAATCAAAACCATTTTTAATTAAACCTAATAAAGATGAATTAGAAGATTTGACAAAAAAGAAAATTAATAGCAAGGAAGATGCAGCTAATGCAGSWAARATGCTTTTAGAAAGAGGTCCTCAAAATATAG
>NZ_CP048741.1:1570155-1570242 GCF_018336475.1 Romboutsia sp. 13368 | reverse complement strand
TTTAGATAGTAACTCTAAACTAAAAGTACAACAAATATTAAATCCAAATAGAGATTTAGCAAAAATACCTGCAATAAGTGATATGTT
>NZ_CP048741.1:1569836-1569942 GCF_018336475.1 Romboutsia sp. 13368 | reverse complement strand
TGGAATTCCTACTTTTGAGTTTAATATATCTAAATATCATCCAGAAGATGTAGAAGTAGCAGATCATTTCCATAAATTAAAGTCATTAGATGCAACAGTGCTAAGA
>NZ_CP048741.1:1564629-1569413 GCF_018336475.1 Romboutsia sp. 13368 | reverse complement strand
CTATCGTGTTTCACGATAGCAGGGTATTTTATTGTATCAAATAGAAATTTTAAGAATATATTATAACCATATACACTAAAAGGGGTGGGGGATATGAATAGTTTACTGTCAGGAATAAGTGCAATATCTATTAAAGATATAATTATGATAGTAATTGGATGTATTTTAATTTACCTAGCTGTATACAAAAAGTTTGAGCCAACCTTGCTACTGCCAATGGGATTTGGAGTGATAATGGTAAATTTACCTTTATCAGGAGCAATAACTCAATTATTTGGAGATAGCAAAGTAGTTGGAGTATTAGATTTACTATTTTCACAAGGTATAGCAACAGAAATATTTCCACTCTTAATTTTTATAGGAATAGGTTCAATGATTGATTTTGAACCACTACTTCAAAAGCCATTTACAATATTTTTAGGTGCAGCAGCTCAAATTGGAATATTTTTAACTATAATAGTAGCTTTAATATTTGGATTTGATTTAAAAGAAGCTGCATCAATAGGAATAATAGGAGCGGCTGATGGGCCAACATCTATATTTGTAGCATCTCAACTTGCAAAGAATTTATTAGGACCCATATCTGTAGCAGCATATTCTTATATGGCATTAGTGCCTATAATCCAGCCATTTGCTATAAAACTTGTAACAACAAAGGAAGAAAGAATGATAAGAATGAGTTATACTCAAGGGAAAGTTTCAAAAAGAACTAAGATACTATTTCCTATAATAGTCACAATAATTTCAGGTATAATAGCACCACAATCAATACCTCTTATTGGATTTTTAATGTTTGGGAATTTAATGAGAGAATCTGGAGTAGTAGAAGGATTATCAAAATCTGCTCAAAATGAGCTTGTAAATATCTGCACTATATTATTAGGTCTAGCTATATCATCAACTATGAAAGGTGATGATTTTCTAAAAGCATCTACACTACTTATAATGTGTATGGGACTTGTAGCATTTATACTTGATACAATAGGTGGCGTATTATTTGTAAAACTTATAAATGTATTTAGAAAAGAAAAAATAAATCCAATGATTGGGGCAGCGGGTATATCAGCATTTCCAATGTCAGCTAGAGTAGTTCAAAAGTTAGCTACAAAGGAAGATCCTCAAAACTTTATATTAATGTATTCTGTAAGTGCTAATGTATCAGGACAAATAGCATCAGTTATAGCTGGTGGTCTTATACTTGGACTATTGTCTTAGGGGGGAGATATTATGATTGAAGGATTAAAATTAATGGCTATTGGAATGTGTGGAGTTTTTTTAGTTAGTGGTATAATTTATTTAGGTATAAAGATATTAAATAAGTTTGATAAATAGATTGAAAAAAATCCTCTAATTTTTAAGAGGATTTTTTTGTATTAAAAATGCAAATACTTTATTTAAAGAGGTGAAAAAATGATAAGAGATAGAAAAGTAAAAGATCCAATAGTATCTATAACAAAAGGAATGAGTGAAGGTAAGTCTTTAGAAAAAGCACTAGATTTACTTCCTATGGATAAGATTATACAAAAAGGAGATAAAGTAATAATAACTCCTAACTGGGTTAAAGATAAAGAACCTAAAGATGGAGTAGTTGTAGGACCTAAAACATTACAAAGACTTATACGATACATAAAGAGCAAAGAACCATCAAAAATAATAATAGCTACAGGTTCAGGTAGTATTAAAACTACTGAAGTTATGAAAAATGTTGGATATGACAAAATAATAGAAGAAGAAAATGTAGAGTTTGTAGATATGAACTATGGTCCATTTATAGATTTAGAATTAAATCACCATATAATAAAATCTACTCCTATAAATGAAGTTATAAAAGACGCTGATGTTATTATCTCCTTTACTCAATTAAAATACCACGAAGAAGCTACAGTAACAGCAGCTATTAAAAATATAGCTATGGGTTATCCTCCTGCAAGTATTCATGGATATCCTAAAAAGCAAACTGGAATTCATGAGGATTTACATGGATTTATAAGAGCAATGGCAAATAAAGTACCAATAGATTTATCTATAATAAGTTTAGATAAAGCAATGATTGGTACTGGACCTATTGATGGTATGGCAGTAGACACACCAGGACTTATAATAGCATCAACTGACCCAGTAGCAGCAGATAGTATAGGTGCAAGATTACTTGGATTTTTACCACAGGCAGTATGTTATTTATATGGACTATATAAGGATGGAATAGGGGAAGCTAAACCTGAAAATATGACAATATTTGGACTAGATTTAATAGAAGCTGAAAAAATATTTAGTAAGTCTGCATATGGAGAAAAAGATGTTAGGTTAGATAAAGATAAATTAAAAGATATTCATGGTGACTAAAAATTTTATAAGAATTAAAAAAGAAATCGGTGAAATACTAAAATTAGAAATAAAACTAAAAGGATGTGGCACTATGACTCATAAGAAAAGACCAAGTACTGAAAAAATGTATGATTATAAAAAAGAAAAAGTGGAATTTGCAAGAGAACTAGGAGTAAATGGACGTAATAACACAGAAGTTAATGCAAAAATAGCATCTCAAGGTGAAGCAAAATATAGTAAAGAAACTATGAATAGAAAACACAAATTTTCAAATCCACAAGAATCAGAAAATCATAGATACTAAAAAGAAACTCTAGTAGTTTATCTGCTAGAGTTTCTTTTTAACTTTTTTTACCACTTTTTTCTTARGTANTTTAGMTTTATATAAATCCTTACATATAGATAATTCAGGATCAATAATATTTTGAGATTCTTCACTAGCATTAGTTTCACAAGAGTCTCTAATTGATGAAATAAATGCTAGTTGCTCACCTAATACAATTAAAAAACCAGCTAAATTATCTAAATCATCATTGTCATCTACTTCTTGAGCTATTATAGCTGATATTATTGTTACTAAGAATATGTATTGATTACCAACTTCTTTACATTCATTTTTTATATCGCACATTTTTCTAGTACGAAATTTATTTTTAGGCATTTTACCTCCATTAATAAAATATTGTTATTTTATATAATATGAAGGAACTTAAAAATATGTTACTAAAAATAAATTTGAATTTTAGTGTTATATAATATATAATATTTAAATAAATTAATTAATAAGACAGTTCGGAAGCCTCCTGTCTATAAATAAAACTACGGTAAAGTAGCATTTTATAATGCTTAATTTTTGTTAAAAAACCGTAGCTCATAACTATGGTTTATTTTATTATAAAGATATAGTTATGAGTTAAATAACGGATATGACTGAAGTGGCAGTGATGTTATATCGTGACATAAATTTTACCTAAATAGGCTTAATATATTTTAGGGGGAAAAATATGACATCAAAAACAAAAAAATTAACTAGAGTAGGAGTAGTTGCAGGATTATATGCAGCACTTACATTAGCACTKGGATTTATAAGCTATGGACCTATACAATTTAGAATAGCAGAAGTATTGACTTTACTTCCGTTATTTGGTAAAGAATATATACTATCACTTACAATAGGATGTTTTTTAGCTAATGTTATAGGACCTTATGGGCTACCTGATATTATACTTGGAACATTAGCTACATTTATAAGTGTATATTTAGTATATTTAACAGGAAAACTTATGAAGAATAAAAAAGGATACATAATTATAGCCTCATTGTGGCCAACTATAGTAAATGCTATAATAATAGGTGGAGTTATGCTACATGGATTATTTAAATTACCATTAATTCTTTCTATTTTACAGGTAGGATTTGGTCAATTTGTGGTAATAACTATAATAGGTGTTCCTTTATTTAGATTTTTAAATAATAAATATTCAAAATTACTAAAGGATATATTAAATTAATATATCCTTTAGTTAATAGTTAGGAGATAAAATGATTGAGTCAAAAAACACAAAATTAATAGGTATAGGAAATGAAGGTATAAAAAAACTAGAAGAAGTTGAAAGTAAAATAAGTGATAAAATAGACACAGAAAAAATAAATATGAACAAAGACGTTGATAAAGACTATGTAAGAGCTTTACTTGATGGAGTAGATATATTACTTTTAACTTATAGCAGTGAAGATAAACAAGCTCTTCAAATAGTTAATGCTATAGGATATATGGCAGAAGAAAGAAGAGTATTATCTGTTGGACTTGATTTATCAGAAAAAGAAAATAAAGATGAAATAAAAATAAATAGAATAATAAAAATAAATGACAATAACACTACTACATTATTAAACATAGTAGAGATGATAATAGATTCAATAGCTGATGAATGTACTATAAGCATAGACTTAACAGATATAAAAGAAGGATTAGCTAGCGATATGGGTATAAAATATTCATATGGTGAATTTAGTAAAAGTGATAGTGTAGAAGATATAGCAAATAAGCTTATAGAAGCATCAGAACAAACTAGTGAAGAATTAACTGGTAAAAAATTAATGATATTAGTTGAAATGAGTTCAGTATATGATATAGCATATTTAAATGAAGTATTAAATGCTATACAAGACAAAAGTGAAGACTCATATGAAGCTATATTCTCTTTATACTTAAAAGAAGATTTAGAAGATAAAATAAAAGTTTCATTAATATACAACTAAAATAACGATATTAATTATAATAAATAGGCTATCTTAATGCAGTTTTTATTAAACATAAATACTCTATTAAGATAGTTTTTTTACTTACAAGTATTTTATAATATATTTAATTCTGTTTATAAANTAGTAACTGTAAATCTAAAAGATAATTCTGTTGTTATAAATAAAAGCCTTATAAATTTAAAATATAGCAAAGA
>NZ_CP048741.1:1561843-1564618 GCF_018336475.1 Romboutsia sp. 13368 | reverse complement strand
TATAAAATTTAACAAAATATAGCAATATAAACGGATTAGATTAGTTGACTAATGTAAAAAAATAATATAATATATAAAGTATTGTGCAATAAAAAATACGTAATAAAGAAAGGAAATAATCAAATGCTACAAGTTACTAATGTTGGACTTAGATTTGGTGATAAAGAGTTATTCAAAGATGTTAACTTAAAATTCACTAAAGGTAATTGTTACGGGATAATAGGTGCTAATGGTGCAGGAAAATCAACTTTCCTAAAGATATTAGCTGGAGATATAGAAGCAAACACAGGAAGTGTATCTATAACAGAAAAAGAAAGAATGTCAGTTTTAAGACAGGACCACTTCAAATATGAAGAAGATACAGTTTTAAATGTTGTTATAATGGGACATGCAAGACTTTATGAAATAATGCAAGAAAAAGATGCATTATACATGAAGCCAGACTTCTCTGAAGAAGATGGTATAAAAGCTGCTGAACTTGAAGGTGAGTTTGCTGAACTTGACGGATGGGATGCAGAAACTAATGCAGAAAGATTATTAATGGGTCTTGGTATAACTAAAGACATGCATTACAAGCAAATGAAAGAATTAACAGGTGGAGAAAAGGTTAAAGTATTACTTGCTCAAGCATTATTTGGTAAACCTGAAATACTAATAATGGACGAACCTACAAACCACTTAGACTTCCAATCAATAAACTGGTTAAACAACTTCATAATGGATTTAGAAGATTCTATAGTAATAGTTGTATCACAYGATAGACACTTCTTAAACCAAATATGTACAAACATAGTTGACGTTGACTTTGGTAAGATACAAATGTACGTTGGTAACTACGACTTCTGGTATGAGTCAAGCCAATTAGCATTACAACTTGCTAAAGACCAAAACAAAAAAGCTGAAGAAAAAATAGCTCAATTAAAAGAGTTCATCGCAAGATTCAGCTCAAATGCGTCTAAAGCAAAACAAGCAACATCTAGAAAGAAACAATTAGAAAAGATACAAGTTGAAGAAATACAACCATCTAGAAGAAGATATCCATATGTTGGATTCACTCCTGAAAGAGAAATAGGAAATGAAGTTTTAGAAGTTGAAGGATTAACTAAAACTGTAGATGGTGTTAAAGTATTAGACAACGTATCATTCAGATTAGATAGAGAAGATAAAGTAGCATTTATGGGAGACGAAATAGCTATAACTACTTTATTCAACATATTAATGGGAGAAGATACTGCTGATAGTGGAACATTTAAGTGGGGAGTTACAACTTCTCAAAGTTATCTTCCTAAAAACCACAACCAATACTTCGATGGTATAGAATACTCATTAGTTGACTGGTTAAGACAATACTCTGAAGAAAAGAGTGAAAGTTTCATAAGAGGATTCTTAGGAAGAATGTTATTCTCTGGAGAAGAAGCTTTAAAAGAAGCTCAAGTTTTATCTGGAGGAGAAAAAGTTAGATGTATGTTATCTAAGTTAATGTTATCAAATGCTAACGTATTAGTTTTAGATGACCCAACTAACCACTTAGACCTAGAATCTATAACTTCTGTAAACAAAGGTTTAGAGAAGTTCCCAGGAGTATTATTATTCAACTCTCATGACCAAGAGATGATACAAACTCTTGCAAATAGAATAATAGAGATAACTCCAGGTGGAATAATGGATAGAAAGACTACTTTAGAAGAGTATCTTGAAAACAAAGATATACAAGCTAAGTTAAAAGAAATGTATGCACTTCAAAATGCATAATTTATAGATAATAATAAATACCTTCTATATTAGATAAGCTAAGAAACATTAATATAATGCTTATTAAAATATAGGAGGTATTTTTATATTGATTTACTTTATAGGTGTAAGATATAAATTTCTTGAATTAAGCCACTTAATAATATTTCCTATAACTTCATCCTTATTTATTTCATTTAACATTTCATGCCTACCACCATCATATAGTACGCAATCAACATCTTTTATACCAAGCTTAATNNCTATTTTCATATTTAAATAATAGMTATATTTTCTTTATAATATATGATAAAATAGATACTATCATTCTATATTAAAAATAATATTTATATTGTAAATAAAGAAGGAGAATAATATGAGAAGAGTAGATGTGATGAGTAAAAGTGCAACTTTAGTGACAATGATAAGTATTGTATATGCTCTTATAGATATGAAGTTAATATTTTTAGCACCTATACTAACAATATCTATACCTTATAGATTTTTAAAAGATAAAGAAGATAATAAATATGTTAAAAATAGAAAGACACTAAATAATTTATTTTTATTTAACTTAATCGTATTTATAGGTGTATGTGCTGTAACTAATAGAATTAGTTCGGATATATTTGAAATAATAGCAAATATACTTATAACATTTGTTTACTTTAGAGTATTATGTGCCATAGAAAAAAAGAAAATGGAAGTATACTCAAATCCTAAAAAAGTATATGATAAAATAACTAAAAAGATAGATGCATTAGAAATGATGTATAAACAAACAGAAGAGCTTATGAAAAATTCTGAAAATGAAAAATCAAGAAACTCAATGGAAGCAAAGCTAACTACTATAAAATATAAAATAGATGAATTAAAAAGACAAGCATCAGTTATAGAACAACAAATAAAATCTAAAAATAATAAAAATGATGTTAATTAATAAATGATTAGGATACAAAAACCTATGAAATGAACGATACTAAATAGTTTATTTCATAGGTTTTTTATTATTAATATTTATTTTGTATTTAAAATATAGTTAAT
>NZ_CP048741.1:1557529-1557638 GCF_018336475.1 Romboutsia sp. 13368 | reverse complement strand
GAAAGATGTTATGAATTAGTTAACAATTACATGAAATAAAAAATGTAAATAAAATAAAGAGTATAGGATAGTATATAAACACTATTTTATACTCTTTTTACTTATAATA
>NZ_CP048741.1:1551532-1556460 GCF_018336475.1 Romboutsia sp. 13368 | reverse complement strand
TTATTATTAATATTTATTTTGTATTTAAAATRTAGTTAATTATGTATAAGAGAATTAATTAATATTTTATGTTATAAATAAATAATTATATGTATATAATTCTAATAAAAAATAGAGGGGGTAAGTTATGTCACATATAACTGCTAAAAATGCTTATAAAAGCTTAGAAGAAAGAATAAATAAATTCCCACAAGGAGCTCCTCCATCGAAAACTTTATATCAAATTTTAAGTATACTATTTACAGAAGAAGAAGCACGATTAGTAGCTAAACTTCCTATAAAAGCCTTTAGATTAAAAACAGCAGCGAATATTTGGAATATGAGCCAAAGTGAAGCATATAAAGTATTAGATAATTTAGCTAAGAAAGCAATAATATTAGATATAGAAGATGATAAGGGGAAAAAATACATATTACCGCCTCCAATGGCTGGATTTTTTGAATTTTCAATGATGAGAACTAGACAAGATATAGATCAAAAACTTTTAGCAGAGCTTTATTATCAATATATAAATGAAGAAGAAGACTTTATAAAAGAGCTATTTTATTCAACAGAAACTAAGCTTGGTAGAATATACGTACAAGAAGAAGTATTAACTAATGATAATGAAGTTACAATTTTAGATTATGAAAGAGCAACTCATATTATAGAAGAATCAAAACATATTGGTATAAGTATGTGCTATTGTAGACATAGAATGAGCCATGTTGGAAAAGGCTGTGACGCACCTATGGATATATGCATGACATTTAACAATGTAGCAAATTCTTTAATAAAAAATAACTTTGCAAGAAGAGTAGATGCATCTGAATGTAAAGAACTTTTACATCAAGCATATGAACACAACTTAGTTCAATGTGGAGAGAATGTAAGAACTGGAGTAACATTTATATGTAACTGTTGTGGATGTTGTTGTGAGGCTTTAGTTGCAGCTAAAAAATTTGGTAGTATGAATCCTGTTCAAACTACAAGTTTTATACCAGAGATAAATCAAGATTCTTGCGTAAATTGTGGAAAATGTATAAAGGTATGTCCTATAGATGCTATAAGTAAGAAAGTTGAAAATGGTAAAGAAATTATAGAAATTGATGAAGATAGATGCTTAGGATGTGGAGTATGTGTTAGAAATTGTCCTAAAAAATGTATCACACTTAGAAAGCGTAAGGAAAAAATAATAACACCTGCAAATTCAGTTCATAGGGCAGTTTTAATGGCTATTGAAAAAGGCCAGTTACAAAATCTTATATTTGATAATGAAGCTTTAAGTAGCCATAGAGCTATGGGAGCAATTTTATCAGCTATATTAAAATTAGAACCAGCTAAAAGAGCTTTAGCTAATGAACAATTAAAATCTACTTACTTAGATAAATTATTGAGTATGAAAAAGCCTGAAATAAAAAAATCAAAGTAATTTATAAAATATGTTATTATAAAAATATGAATATAGGTTAGGTGGGAGAATGTTTATGGATAAGTATGTAGCTTGGGTGAATGAAACAAAAATACAAAATACAATAAAAGCATTAGAAAATAATAATATGAAAGGCTATCTTGTAAATAATAAAGATGAGCTTATAAAAATAATAGATGCTATTACAACTGAAGGGGATACAGTTAGTTGTGGAGGCTCAATGACATTATTTGAAACAGGGGTTATAGACCATTTAAGAAGTGGAAGATTTAACTTTTTAGATAGATATGAAGGCAATTTAAGTAAAGATGATTTAAAAGAATTATATAGAAAAACTTTTAGTGCAGATGCATTCTTTACAAGTACTAATGCAATAACTGAAAATGGTGAATTATACAATGTAGATGGAAATGGAAATAGAGTTGCAGCTATGCTTTATGGTCCTGATAAAGTTATAGTAGTTACTGGAGTTAACAAGATAGTAAAAGATATAAATGAAGCTGTTGAACGTAATAAAAGTATGTGTGCACCAGCTAATGCTAAAAGATTAGACACTAATACACCATGTAAGATAAAAGGACACTGCATGGATTGCAATAGTTCAGACAGAATATGTTGTGAATACACAGTTATAAAAAGACAAAGAACTGCAGATAGAATTCATGTAATATTTTTAAATGAAAGTTTTGGTTATTAATAAAATAAAGGATATACTAAAATAAAGGTATATCCTTTTATAGATAGTATATATATCTTAAAGGTTAATTTTTAAAGGAGGATTCATGAGAAAAGCAAAATTTATATATAATCCAAACTCAGGTGAAAAATCCATAGTGAATAATTTAGATTTTATAATAAATATATATCAAATGTATAACATCACACTTATACCATATAGAATAAATAAAAATGAGTGTATAGATAAAGCCTTTTTAGATATAGATGATACATATGACCATTTATTATTAGCAGGTGGAGATGGAACTATAGACATTATTATAAATACAATGAAACGCTTAAATATAGATTTACCAGTAGGAATACTTCCTGTTGGAACTGCTAATGATTTTGCACATTCTTTAGGTTTATCATTTGATATAAAGCAAGGTTTAGAAAATATTATAAATTATAAACCAAAAGCTTTTGATATAGGTAAAATCAATGATAAATATTTTATAAATGTTGCAAGTTGTGGAATGTTTACAGATGTATCACAAAAGATAAACCCAGATTTTAAAAATTATATGGGAAAGGTAGCATATTATATAACAGGAATAGAACAAGCACTTCATTTAAGAGCTTTTAATATAAAAGTAAAATCTGAAGAAGTAGAGTATAAAGGTAATATGTACCTTATGTTAGTTTTTAATGGTAAAACAGCAGGTAACTTAAATTTAGCGTATAAAGCTGAGTTAGATGATGGATATTTAGACGTAATTATTTTTAAAGATATGCCAATTCCTAAGTCTATACCTATATTTATAAATGTATTAAGAGGAGAGCACCTAGAAAAATCAAATGAAGATGATATATTATATTTTAAAACAAAAGAAATACATATTGAATGTATGGATGAATTAGTAACTGATATTGATGGAGAAAAAGGTCCAGATTTTCCACTTAATATAAAATGTATAGAAGGTGGAATAAAAATACTTGGAGTAAAATAACAAATAAAAAAGTCTGCTAATTTTGGAGTAAAATAACAAATAAAAAAGTCTGCTAAATTAGCAGACTTTTTTTATTTATTTTCCAGGTTTAAAAGAGCTCTTTAATGGAACAACTCTATTAAACACTAACTTATCATCAGTAGTATATTTTGTATCTACAGAGAAGAATCCATTTCTTACAAATTGGAACTTATCTAATGGTTTTGCATCCTTTATTTGAGTAGGCTCAGCAAATCCTTGTAATATTTCCATAGAACTTGGATTTATTTGTTCTAAGAAGTGCTTTCCTTCATTTTCAGGAGCATCATCAAGTATTAATGGTTCGTATAATCTAAATTCACAAGGAACAGCAGTATTTGCTTCTACCCARTGTATTGTAGATTTTACTTTACGTCCTGTAAATCCTGAACCACTCTTAGTTTCTGGGTCATAAGTACAATGTACTTCAACTACATTTCCGTTTTCATCTTTTATAACATCTGTACATTTAACAAAATATGCACCTTTTAAACGAACTTCATTTCCAGGGAATAATCTGAAGTATTTTTTTACTGGTTCTTCCATGAAGTCTTCTTGTTCAATGTATAATTCTCTTCCGAATGGAACTAATCTAGTACCTTGAGATTCATCTTTTGCATTGTTTTCAAGTTCTATCATTTCAGTTTGACCTTCAGGATAGTTAGTTATAACTAATTTTAATGGATTAACAACACCCATAACAAGTGGAGCTTTTTGTTGTAAGTCTTCTCTTACGAAGAAGTCAAGCATTTGACTATCAACTTTAGAGTCAGCTTTAGATACACCTATTTCAGCACAGAATTTACGTATAGCATCAGGAGTGTATCCTCTACGTCTAAGACCTGATATAGTCGGCATACGAGGATCATCCCATCCATCAGTAACACCTTCATCAACAAGTTGCTTTAACTTTCTCTTACTCATAACAGTATTTGTAAGGTTAAGTCTAGCAAACTCTATTTGTCTTGGAGTAGATTCCATTTCACATTCTCTAACAACCCAATCGTATAGTGGTCTTTGGTCTTCGAATTCTAAAGTACATATAGAGTGAGTTATTCCTTCTATAGCATCTTCTAGTGGATGAGCGAATGCATACATTGGATATATACACCATTTATCACCAGTATTGTGGTGAGTAGAGTGTGCTATTCTGTATATTACAGGGTCTCTAAAGTTTATGTTAGGAGAAGACATATCTATCTTAGCTCTAAGAACTTTTTCTCCATCTTTAAATTCTCCGTTTTTCATTTTTTCAAATAATTCTAAGTTTTCTTCAACAGATCTATTTCTGTAAGGACTTTCTTTACCTGGTTCTGTTAAAGTACCACGATATTCTCTCATTTCTTCAAATGTTAAGTCACATACATAAGCTTTTCCTTTTTTTATTAAAAGAACTGCTCTGTTGTACATCTCTTCAAAGTAATCAGATGCAAAGTATAAGTTGTTCCAGTCAAATCCTAACCACTTAACATCTTCTTTTATAGAGTTTACGTATTCTACGTCTTCTTTTAAAGGATTTGTATCATCAAATCTTAAATTAACTTTTCCTTTAAAGTCTTTTGCAAGTCCGAAGTTTAAGCATATACTTTTTGCATGTCCTATATGTAAATAACCATTTGGCTCAGGTGGAAAACGAGTTATAATGCTATCATGTTTTCCAGTTTCTAAATCATTTATAATAATGTTTTTTATAAAGTTAGATGAATTAGTTTCATTTGACATTATATAATACCTCTCAATTAATTAAATTTCTATAAATAGTATGTAAAGATACTATAATACATATTATTCATTTTAATCTAATATTAAAAAAAANTAAAGATGTAATT
>NZ_CP048741.1:1547456-1550783 GCF_018336475.1 Romboutsia sp. 13368 | reverse complement strand
ATATAATTAAATATTAAAGTGAAAATATTGTGAAAATACTAAACTAATTGAAGAAGTTTGTAATATATCTATATTTATGATAGAATATATAAGCTGTAAATATAGACAAAGGGGGATGTCAATGAAAAAGATATACATAGTAACAACTTATACTGGAACAGTATTATCTTATTTAATCAGAAAAATAAGTAAAACCCCATATGCACATGTATCTATAGCTTTAAATTTAGATTTAAAGCCAATGTATTCGTTTGGAAGATTGAATCCTAAAACTCCAATTTTTGCAGGTTTCGTAGAAGAGAATATAAATGAAGGGCTATATGCTATTAGAGAAAATACTATGTGCAGGGTATATTCATTAGATGTTACTGATTCTCAATATGAAAATCTAAAGCGAAATATTATAAAAGTAGCTAACAATAGAAAAGAATATTACTATGATGTAAAAGGTCTTGTATATCTATATTTAAATAAACCTAGAAAAAAGGATTATAAATACGTATGTTCTAATTTTGTAGCAGATATGATGCAAAGAAGTGATATAAATATATTAGATAAAGAAGCATACAAAGTAAGACCAAATGACTTTTATAATTTAGATGACTTAGAGTTAGAATATGAAGGRTTAYTATCNNAGATTATCCAATGAGGCATAATTTAAATTACTTACAAATGGCAAAAGCTGAATAAAAATAACACTTCTAATAATAGAAGTGTTTATTTTTTTACATTATATGTTTATAATAGTATTAATTACTATTTTTAGTGAAAGGAGTATTAAATGAAAAAATTAATACAATCATATGTAATATCAGCTATTTTAGTAGCGATATACTGTTTTTTAAAACTACCAGTATTAAGATTAGACTTCTTATCTTTTATTTCGGTATTAATAATATTCTTTGCATTAGCTGGAATAATAGATATGATGCTAGATAGAGGAGAACAAACATCTAAATTAGCAAAATACAATTTTTTTATAGCAATTGTTTTGATAATTTTTAATGTAGTAGCACCCTTTGTAACTTCATCGCCAATACTATATTCTAAGTCATATAGAAATTTAATTGGTGAAGTTAAAGAAAGTAAATTTACAAAGGATGTAAGCCCTGTAAGTGTAGCTGATATACGTTTAGTTGACGAAGATATGGCTATGAAACTTGGAGACAAAAAACTAGGTGAAGATCCTGCACTTGGAAGTGTAGCTAAACTTGGAAAGTTCAATATACAAAGTGTAGGTGAAAAACTATATTGGGTAGCACCACTTGTACATAGAGATATAATAAAATGGATAACATCACTTGATGGTACTAGTGGATATGTAATGGTATCTGCAAGCAATCCACAAGATGTTAGATTAGTTCAAGAAATAGATAAAAAGCCTGTAAAAATAGTTTATCAACAAGAAGCATACTTTTTACAAGACCTTCATAGACATATGTATTTAAAAGGTATTGTAAATGCAGGTATGACAGATTTTTCATTTGAAATAGATGACAATGGAAATCCATACTGGGTAACTACTTTATATGAACATAAGATAGGTTATAGTGGAGCAGATGCAATAGGTGTAGCAGTAGTTAATGCATCTACTGGAGAAACAAAAAGATATTCTATTAAGGATGCACCAGAGTGGATTGATAGAATACAACCTGAAAGTTTTATAGTAGATCAAATAAATGACTGGGGATTATATGTTAAAGGATTTTTAAACTCAGTTATATCAGAACAAGGTGTACTTGTACCAACAGAAGGAACATCTTTAGTATATGGAAATGATGGAAGAGCATATTGGTATACTGGAATAACTTCATCTGGTGGAGATGAATCAACTATAGGATTTATGTTAGTTGATACTCGTACTAAAGAAGCAAAGCTTTATAAACAGCCAGGAGCAACAGAAACTGCAGCAATGACATCTGCTGAAGGTAAGGTTCAAGAGAAAAACTATCAAGCTACATTCCCTGTAATGTATAATATACTTGGAAAACCAACATATGTAATGTCTTTAAAGGATAAAGCAGGTCTAGTTAAGATGGTAGCATTTGTATCAGTTGAAGATTATAGTATATTAGGCCTTGGAGAAACTAAAGAAGATGCACTGAGAAATTATAGAGATGCATTATCATCAAAAGGGAACTCTATAAAAATTGAAAATGATGAAACACAACAGTCTGTACAAGGAGCTGTAACTAGAATAAATCAAGAAGTTGAAGATGGAAATACATTCTATTATTTAACAATAGATAGTGATACATCAAATATATTTAGAGCAACATCAAAAATATCATCAAAACTTCCTTTAACTCAAGTTGGAGATAAAGTTAAATTATCTTATCAAAAAGGAGAGAAAGGGCTAGTTGATATAACAGAATTTGATAATCTAAATATTCAAAATGTTGAAGAAAATATTCAAAATGTTGAAGAAAAAACAAATACGAAATAAGTTGTAAAAAGTCGCATTTAAAATGCGACTTTTTTTATTTTAAAATGTAAATTTTAATGGACTAGTTTAATATATTGATACTATAATCAACAAATAATAACTGCAAGGAGACTGACATGATGATAGGCATAGAGAAGGATATATTAATATTAGTTAGCAAAATTAGATGTATAACAGAAACACAGGTTGGTAAATTTTTTGGGACAAAAAAAAGATACTCAAGAAAACCTTTTAAAAAAACATTAAGAAAAATGTGTAATGAGTATACGTTAAGGAAATACCCCTGTAATATAAACTATTCTGGATTTAGAGATAATACCTATGTATATTATTTAAATGGAAGTCAAATGTATAAGGGGAAAGAATTACTTAAAGTAGTACTTGGGTCTGAGCTAGCTATAAAACTTGAAACTGGCGGATATAAAATAAGAAGATTTTACAGAAATGTTAAAATAGATAAATCAAGATATGAYCTATTTATAGAATATATAGATAATTATAATGAAGTAAAGCAAATCTTAGTAGATATAAATATAGATGAAGAGTTTAATATATTTAAATATGATAAAATTGAAGATAAAATTAAAAAATCAACTATACCTTTCTTTGAAGTTCCTAAAATACTAATAATAACTAAAAATAATAGAGATATATTTATACCAGATAAGTTAGATTTAGATATAGATTTTATTGATATAAATTTAAGCAAACTTTTTAAAGTAATATAGGAGCATTATAAGACTAAAAATGAATAAGTTAAAATATTTATGAAATCTATAATTACTATTTATAATATATAATTATAGATTTTATAATTTAGATAAAATACATATAAAGAAAAAGGAGTAGCTAATATTTACTTATATACTCCTTTTTTGAAT
>NZ_CP048741.1:1547215-1547450 GCF_018336475.1 Romboutsia sp. 13368 | reverse complement strand
ATTTTATAATAATAGATAAAATAAAAACCTTACTAGCCATCAAAAATAAATGGCAAGTAAGGTTTTTTACGTTTAATGATATTATATAGTTAGACTTTAGTATTTACAATAATCATATTTAACTATCACAACGAGTTAATTATTCCTTATATTAGTATAGGTAAGTATAAATTAAGTAAGTATTATATAATAAAAATATAATCAGCAGATAAAAGGAGATGAATGTATGAATAAA
>NZ_CP048741.1:1546468-1547207 GCF_018336475.1 Romboutsia sp. 13368 | reverse complement strand
AATACATATAAAGAAAAAGGAGTAGCTAATATTTACTTATATACTCCTTTTTTGAATTGCTTTGATTTTTATATAACTAAATAATATTAATTTTACAGGGAATATTAAATATAGTATAATATCTTTAAAAATGCAAAAAATTGCATTTTTCTCCACTAAACATAAAAATGTGATAAAATTTATATATGGAGGTATTTTATGAAAAATAAGAAGATTTTAATAATAATGATTATAACTATGCTATTTACAGGATGTTCAGCATCTAAAGAAAATAGTTTACTTAGAGAAGGACAACATGCATTAGAAAGACATGAATATACAAAAGCTAAAGATATATTATCTCAAGTTTTAACAGATGATAGCTCAAATGAAGATGCAAGAAGTATGTATATTCAAGCTGTTAAGATGAATGATGTAGCTATATATGTAGAGCAAAAAAGGTATGAGAAAGCTATAGAATGTTTAGAAGCAATAGAAAAATTAAATGGTGGCTCATCAGAAATTAAAAAAGAAGCTTCAAAAAAGAAAAAAGAGCTTATAAAATTAAATGAAGAATATGAGAAAGCAAAAGAAACAAGAAAAGAGCATGCAAAGGATGCATCAAGTCAAGGGAAGTATAAATTAGAACAAGATGCAATAAATGCAAATCAAAAAGAAGATGAAGTAGAAGAATCAACAGAAGAACAACAAGAAGAGCAAAATGTAGAAGAAAATACAGACGAAAATAATACTGACCAAA
>NZ_CP048741.1:1546040-1546218 GCF_018336475.1 Romboutsia sp. 13368 | reverse complement strand
GGCACCTGGTACGAGTCATCATGCCCARCTCCTTCAATAGTAACCTTCTCTTTTTCTGAACTTGTAGCATTATATAATTCTTCCATCATAGAATATGGAACAAAGTCATCTTTATCCCCATGTATAAATAATATTGGAGTTTCTGATTTCTTAACCTGTTCAAGAGCTGATRAATCTT
>NZ_CP048741.1:1545623-1545976 GCF_018336475.1 Romboutsia sp. 13368 | reverse complement strand
TAAATTAAATAATTGCTTAAGTTGATATTTAAATTCATCAAATGCTGAAGTATATCCACAATCAGCAACAATAGCTTTTACATTAKATGGWAGTTTTTCACCTGATACCATTAAAACTGTTGCAGCACCCATAGAAGTACCATGAAGAACTATTTCTGAATTAGGATTTTCTTTTATTGTAGTATGTATCCAATCGATTATATCTAATCTATCATGCCATCCCATTCCTATGTATTCACCTTCACTCATGCCATGACCTCTTAAATCTGGAACTAATATATTATATCCCATATCATATAAATGCTTAGCTTTTGCACTAACATATTTTCCTTCAGATGTATAACCATGCACTA
>NZ_CP048741.1:1543954-1545436 GCF_018336475.1 Romboutsia sp. 13368 | reverse complement strand
AGCAAAATGTAGAAGAAAATACAGACGAAAATAATACTGACCAAAATATTAATGAAGAAAATAATCAGTCAGGAAATACACAAGAAAATGGTGGTTCAAATAGTGAAGGAACTGTTCAGACTCCAAGTACAGAACCAAGTCAACAAGACCAAGTACCACAACAATAATTAATATATAATAAAAGGGAGAAGTCTTAAAAAAGACATACTCCCTTTTTATATTTAATATATATTAAAAATTTATTTAAACTACTTATGAATTCGTATATGAATTTTTTTATGAATATACTTATCTAGTGAATATTTTATAATAGCAGCTATGGGCACAGATAAAAATACTCCTACAATTCCAAATAATGAACCTCCTATTAAAACTGCAGATATTATCCAAAGAGGGCTAAGCCCAACTTGATCACCCATAATCTTAGGTCCAATTAAGTTTCCATCTAGTTGTTGCAGTATAAGAATAAATATGGCTACCCATAATGCTTTTATAGGACTATAAACTAAAGTCATTACGATAGGGAATATAGCACCTATAAATGGACCAAAATAAGGGATAATATTTGTTAAAAATACTATAAAAGATAAAAATAATGAGTTATTAATTTTTAATAAAAACTGAAAACCTATAAAAGCTAAAATACCGATTATTAATGAATCTATAAGCTTTCCTATTATATAATGATAAAAAATATTATGAGATACTTTAACAAATTCAATTATATCATTAGCCTTATTTATAGGAACAGAAGCATATAGCAGTTTTTTACATGCAATTATTATTTTTTCTTTATCATACAACATATAAATAGATAAAATAATTCCCATTATAATATCAAATAATAGTGAAGTTATACTAAAAATATATATAAATAAATCAGATGATACTTTTGAAAATAAATCAAGTAGTTTAGTTAATATACTATTTAAATTATTTTGAATATGAGGTAAAATAGTTTCTAAAAACTCTGACTGAGATATATTATTATTTAAAATTTTATTTAATATATTTATGTAATGTGGCATTTCATTTATTAAAGTATTTAATGTATCTATTATAGCTGGAATTAAAAGCTTAAATCCAACACTAAATACAAAAGTAATCAATATATATGAAAAAAATATATTAACAAGCCTATGAGTTTTAAATTTTTTTTCTAAAAACATTATCATAGGATTTAAAAGTAAAGTTAAAAGTATTCCAATTAAAAACGGGCTAAAAAAAGACATAAGATCTCTAATTCTATTAATTATTTGACTAGGAGAATCTATAGCTTTATATAATAAAATAGATATAAATGCTACAAGTATATAGTATTTAATATTTTCTTTTGAAATCAAAATAATATCCTCCTTAGATAATGTTAAACTTCTTGCTAAATATATTTTATGCAATTAAGTGAAATTTTAAGATTTTTAATTATTAAATATTTTAATTTTTGCTTATATGGATTATATTATAATAATGAAATAAAAAATG
>NZ_CP048741.1:1538777-1543812 GCF_018336475.1 Romboutsia sp. 13368 | reverse complement strand
AAAATGTATAAGAGAAATTTTAATATAATTAAAATATTTATATAAATACAAAAGAAAGGTGAAATTATGAGAATAAATAAATATATAGCATCTTGTGGTGTAGCATCAAGAAGAAAAGCAGAAGAAATAATACTAGATGGTAGAGTAACTGTGAATGGAAATTTAGTTACAGAGCTTGCATTTAATATAGACGAAGAAAATGATATAGTTGAAATAGATGGAAAACAAATAGGTGTAGAAAAAAATAATGTATATATAGTTTTAAATAAGCCAGAAGGATATATAACAACTGTAAAAGACCAATTTGATAGACCAAGTGTACTTGATTTAGTAAAGGATGTAGATGAAAGAGTATATCCTATAGGAAGACTAGACTATGAAACTAGTGGATTATTAATACTTACTAACGATGGTGATTTAACTTATAAATTAACTCATCCAAAGCATGAAGTTGACAAGACTTATATGGCTATAGTTAAAGGTGTGCCAAATGCACAAGAAATAAAAAACTTTGAAGAAGGATTATATATAGAAGATTATAAAACAGCTCCTGCTAAAATAAAGATAGTTAAAATAAATGAAGAAAAGAACTACTCTATATGTCAAATAAAAATACATGAAGGTAGAAACAGACAAGTAAGAAAAATGTGTAGAGCTATAAATCACCCAGTTCTTAGACTTAGAAGAGCGGCTATGGGTAAAATTGTTTTAAAAGATTTAGAAGTAGGTAAATACAGACACTTAACGAAGGAAGAAGTAGCTTACTTAAAAAGCATAAAATAGAGGTGCAAGATGAAATTAGGAAGATTTTTAACTAAAATTACAGACATAAATAAATTATACTTAGAAAATGCTATAGCTGAAGGTGATATAGTAGTTGATGCTACTATGGGAAACGGATATGATACTAAGTATTTAGCTCAAAAGGTTGGAGAAAGTGGATTTGTATATAGTTTTGATGTTCAAGAAGCAGCGTTAAAATCTACTAAAAAGAAACTTGATAAAGAAAACTTAAGTGATAGAGTAAAATTAATACTAGATGGACATGAAAATATGGACAAGTATGTTGAAGGGGAAGTTAGTTGTGTATTATTTAATTTAGGGTATTTACCTAGAGCTGACCATAATATAATAACTAAACCAGAAACTACTATAAAAGCTATTGAGCATAGTTTAAACTTATTAAAGCCTCATGGAATTATAAGTATAGCTATATATACAGGTCATGAAGGTGGAATGGAAGAAAAAAATAGTGTTTATGAGTTTGTTAAGAATTTAGACCAAAATGAGTTTAACGTATTAGAATCTGGATTTATAAACCAAATAAATAATCCACCACAACTAGTTTTAATAGAAAAGAAAAAAGAATATATAAAATAATAACTAATAGAAAATATAGGAAGTTATTGATATTTTACAATTATAATTATACAATGTTGGGATAATACTTTCTTATAGGTAAACATAAACAATAAGATAAAACATAAATAAAGGCATTTCAAAATATATACATTTATGAGCGTAAACTCATTAGCGTATTTTGAAATGCCTTTTTCCATATAATTAAATTAAGATATTTATTGTAATGGTTTACTTAAATTAAAAATATTAAAGGATGTATTAGGAGGTAAANNTTTTTATTATTAAAATTYTTTTTAATATCAACACTGTATTAAAACATAGCCTTTTATTTTATAATATTTAGATGTTATAAAAATTAAATGTTATATAACATTAAACTAAAACTAAGTTAGATTGTAAGAAAATCGTAAGAATTTAGTTAATAATTATGTAAGAAATTTATTTTATTATAAATATATATAAAAGCTTATAAGCAATATAAACTGTATTAAAAAAGGATGTGATTTTCGTGTATAATACAATGAGAAAGAACTTATAAAAGGGGAATGTAAAATGTATAACATATTAGTAGTAGATGATGATAAGGAAATAGTTGAATCAATTGAAATATATCTAAAAAATGAAGGATTTAATATATATAAAGCTTACAATGGTCTAGAAGCCTTAGAAATATTAATGGAAGAAGAAATCCACTTAATATTAATGGATATAATGATGCCTAAATTAGATGGAATAAAAGCAACTATAAAAATAAGAGAAGAGAAAAATATACCAATAATATTAGTATCAGCAAAAAGCGAAGACACAGATAAAATAATAGGTTTGAATATAGGTGCGGATGACTATATAACGAAGCCATTTAATTTATTAGAACTTATAGCAAGAGTTAAATCTAATTTAAGAAGATATGTTACTTTAGGTAATTATAATAATGATAATGTTAATAAAGATATATTAAAAAGTGGAGGACTTGAACTTAATATATGTACAAAAGAAGTAAAAGTTGATGGAGAAGTTGTAAAAATAACTCCAATAGAATTTAAAATATTAAAGCTATTATTAGCTAATAAAGGACGAGTATTCTCTATAGATGAAATATATGAAAAGGTATGGAATGAGGAAAGTTTTAATGTAGAAAATACAGTAGCAGTACATATTAGAAGAATAAGAGAAAAAATTGAGATTAATCCAAAGGAGCCAAGGTACTTAAAGGTTGTATGGGGAGTTGGATATAAAATTGAGAAGTTATAATAAGAAAGCTTTAAATAATAGAAATTTTATATTAGACTGTATTTTTATTTTAATTATGTTTGTAGTTACTCAAGTTATAGGTATAATAATATGCCTTAAATTTATAAATACCAATATAGTATCTACAATAGCAATAATTGGAATTTTAAATTTTTTACTATATAAGATGATATTATTTAATTAAGAGGAGATAGTATGAAGCAAAAAAAAGGTTTAAAATTTAGTTTTTTAGTTGTAGCACTTATATCATTATCTTTATTATTAGCTATGATACCTACTGCTATTAACATTACTACAAGTGGTAGAGGGATTATGACAAGCTATATGCATAAGGATAAAAAACTTATAGAAGATGATTTCTTTAAAAGTAAAGCATTTGACCAGGCTTTAATAAGACCATTATTATATTGGACTGGAAATTCTATAATAGATGTAGATGATTATAAAAATRATRATTTTAAGGAACATATAGAGATTGAAAAGAAATCTGCAAGAAAACAATTATCATATATAAAAAATATAAAATATATAGCTGTAAATAAAGACACTAATGAAGTTTATTCTAATACAGATTATAAAAGTATAGAAGATTTCAAGAAAAATACAAGTGGTGAATGTGATGTAGACTTATTATGTCGTAATGATGTTATTAGTTATACTAAGGTAATTGATAATAAGAAATTTACAAAAGTTGATGTTAATAGCTACTTAATAGATGTTTTTAATTACAATTTAGAAGATTTTGAGGTATGTATAAGTATTAACAAAAACTTTGAAAACTATGGTTATTATGATAAGGTACTAGAGATAAAAAATGTTTTTGATGATAATGTATTTATGTTTAAAACTATAATAACAAGCTCTCTAATAGCTTTAATATTATTTATAGTTTGTAGCGTAGTATACAAAAAAATGAAGGTTGAAGTTTTAGATAAAGATAGCTATTACTTAAAGTTTTATAAAAAAATACNNNAGAAAGTTTATGAYAATGGTCATGAAGCTTTAAAAAACATTAATTTAGAAATAAACGAAGGTGAATTAGTGTGCTTATATTATTCTACATTAGRATATTTACTATATAGCTTTATATGTGTATTTGGTTTATTTGCAATATATTATATTTTATTAAAGATAGTAAAAAGCTTTGATAAACCTATAGAAATATTAAAATCAACTTTAATATTTAGATTAATATATTTAGGAAAGAAAAGCTTTAATTATACTAATAAGTTAACAAAAACAATGCCACTAGCTAAAAGAATAATATTATTAGCACTTTTAAGTGTAGGTRTTGGTACAATTGGCTGGTTTTTAGGGTTTTTCTTTGGAAATACTGTGTTCTTAATTTTATTTGGTCCTATACTAAGTTTAGCTATTGTTGTGGCATATGTTTATTACTTAATTAAAAAACTAGATTACTTAGCTTATATAATGGAAGGAACTAATCGTATAAAAAATGGTGATATACATTATAAATTAGATATTATAGGTGATGATAACTTTACTACATTAGCAGAAGATATAAATAATATAAGAGAAGGACTTGATAAAGCGATATACAATCAAGTAAAAAGTGAAAGAATGAAGTCAGAGCTTATAACTAATGTAAGCCATGATTTAAAAACTCCTTTAACTTCTATAATTAACTATATAGAATTAATAAAAAAAGAAGATAATATAGAACCTGAACATATTAAAGACTATGTAAATGTATTAGATTCAAAGTCTAAGAGATTAAAAGTATTAATAGAAGATTTATTTGAAGCTAGTAAGGCAAGTAGTGGAAATTTAGAGCTTAATATGGAAAAAATAGATATAACTCAACTCTTAAGACAAGCAATCGGTGAAATGGAAGAAAAATTATCAGAAGCTAATTTAGATTTAAAAGTAAGAGTACCAGAAGAAAAAACTTATATAAGAGCGGATGGAAAAAGATTATATAGAGTTCTTGAAAACTTATTAAGTAATATATCAAAATACTCACTTAATAATACAAGAGTATATATTGATATAACTAAAGATAATGAGAAAGTAAAATTAACTATGAAAAATATATCATCTTATGAGTTAAATTTTGATCCTGAAGAAATAATGGAAAGATTTAAAAGGGCTGATGAGTCTAGGAATACTGAAGGAAGTGGATTAGGTCTTGCAATTGCAAGAGATTTAGTAAATGCTCAAGGTGGGAGATTTGAGATAGATATAGATGGAGATTTATTTAAAGCAAGTATAGAATTTAATTTAATAGATTAGATTAAAAAAGCTATGAAATTATAGTATAAACTTAATTTTATAGCTTTTTCTTATTGTTATATATATAATTAATCCTAACCATAAATAAGTAAAAAGTATATTATTAAATAAAAATATTTTTTCATAATATATTAAATATAATATAAAAGATGATATAATATTAATGATA
>NZ_CP048741.1:1537485-1538590 GCF_018336475.1 Romboutsia sp. 13368 | reverse complement strand
TTAAAACTAATGGTTGTTTAACATCTCTTATTAATGATGGANTAAACAGTTTTGCAATATACCGAAAAATTAAAAAATTAAATATGGGTTTGAGTAATTAAAGGAGAAATCATGAAAGGCGAAAAGCAAGAAGTAAAAGATAGTAAATATTTAATATCTCACATACAGTCTCAATATACAAGATTTAGTAAAGGTCAAAAGCTTATAGCTCAATATATTTTAAAAAACTATGATAAAGTTGCATTTATGACTGCTTGTAAGTTAGGAGAAGAAGTAGGTGTTAGTGAATCTACTGTTGTAAGATTTGCAAATGCATTGGGATATTCTGGATATCCTAAACTTCAAGATGCTCTTCAAGAGCTTATAAAAAATAAGTTGACTACAGTACAAAGAGTTGATATGGTAACAGAATTTAATGATGATTCTGCCATACTTAAAAAAATACTAAAAAGTGATATGGACAACATAAAAGAAACTTTAGATGAAATAGATGAAAAAGCATTTGAAGAAGCAGCAAATAGAATTTTAAAAGCAAAACGAATTTATATTCTAGGAATGAGAAGTTCTTTTACAATAGCTCAGTATTTAGGATTTTACTTAGGTATAATATTAGATAGTGTTCATGTTGTAAGAATGGACATGGGAGATGCATTTGAACAAGTTGTAAAGATAAATGAAGATGATGTTTTAATATCAATAAGTTTCCCAAGATATTCTAAAAAATCTTATCAAATAGTAAGTTATGCTAAGGAAAAAGGAGCACATATAATTTCCTTAACTGATAGTTTATTTGCACCAGTTGCATCTTTAAGCGATAATTTATTATTAGTAAAAAGTAATATGGCATCATTTGTTGACTCTTTAGTTCCAGCTTTAAGTGTGGCAAATGCACTTATAGTATCAGTTGGTATGAAGGAAAAGGAAAATATAAAACAGCAATTTGATGATTTAGAAACTATGTGGGAAAAATATTCTGTTTATGAATAGATTATATTATAGAGTATATCAAAAGAATAGAACTTATATATTGTGATATAGAAGTATATAAGTATATGATTTTGGCATACTCTTTTTTTAGTGTATAATAAAATTATATATAATAAAT
>NZ_CP048741.1:1535262-1537466 GCF_018336475.1 Romboutsia sp. 13368 | reverse complement strand
TAATAAATTAAAATATAAGAAGGTGGAATATGAAAAAGACAATAGGGATACTTGCACATGTTGACGCTGGTAAAACTACATTTTGTGAACAACTCCTTTACCATACAAATGTAATAAGAAAAAGAGGTAGAGTTGATAATAAAGATACATTTTTAGATAACCATGATATAGAAAAGCAAAGAGGAATAACTATATTTTCAGAACAAGCAAATTTTAAATATAATGAATCAGAGTATTACTTAATAGATACACCTGGACATATAGACTTTTCACCTGATATGGAAAGAGCAATTAGCATAATGGATTATGCTATAGTAATAATAAGTGCTATAGAGAAGGTTCAATCACATACTAAAACAGTTTTCAGACTACTTAGAAAATATAATGTTCCAACTATATTTTTTGTAAATAAAATGGATAGAGAAGGTGCAAATATAGACGATATTATAAAAGATATAAAATCTAATTTAAGTAGTGATATTGTAAATATAAGTGATAATTTAAACATAGATTCTAATAATATTCTAAGTGAAGAGCTTATAGAATTTATAGCTGAAAGAGATGATAACTTATTTGAAAAATACTTAGAAGAAGACTATGATGAAAGTTTATGGATAAATTCAATGAAACAAATGATAAATGAATCTAGAATATATCCTTTAATGTATGGTTCAGCACTACAAGATATAGGAATAAGTGAGTTTATAAAAAATTTAGATTATTTAACATATACAGACTATAAAAATGAAGAAGATTTTATAGGGAAAGTATATAAAGTAAAGTATGATGAAAATAAGAAAAGAACAACATACATAAAAGCAATACAAGGAAGTCTTAAGGTTAAAGATGAAGTAAAGTATGGCCAGGGAAATAATGAAAAAGTTAATGAAATAAGATTATATAATTCAAATAAATATACATCTGTAAATGAAGTTTATGCAGGTGATGTTTTTGGTGTATGTGGTTTAAATGAAACTACAGTAGGAGATTTAGTTATAGGCTCTAATATAAATAAAGAAAGATTAATAAATATTAAATCTGAGATTAATTTAGAAATGGTTCCTACATTAAAATCAAAGGTTATATTTGATGATAATTTAAATGTAAGAGATGTATTAGGTTATTTTAATATATTAAATGATGAAGAACCAGCACTTAACGTGATTTGGGATGAAACTTTAAAAGAAATCCATATCCATGTTATGGGAAAAATACAACTAGAGATATTAAAGTCTATTGTAAAAGAAAGATTTAATATTGATGTTGAATTTGGTAAATGTGAAATAATTTATAAAGAAACCATAGAAAGTGAGACTATTGGATATGGACATTTTGAACCATTAGGTCATTATGCGGAAGTTCATTTAAATATTAAACCAAATAAAAGAAATAGTGGAGTAAGTTTTGAAAGTATTGCTCATGTAGATAACTTATCTATAGGACATCAAAATCTAGTTAAAACTCATGTATTTGAAAAAGAGCATAAAGGAATATTAGGAGGATATCCACTAACAGATATTAATATAACGCTGTTAACAGGAGGAGCACATAATAAACATACCAGCGGTGGAGATTTTAGAGAGGCTACATTTAGAGCATTAAGACAAGGACTTGAAAATACTAAAAATATATTACTTGAACCATATTATAAATTTACTATAGAAATTGGAACGGATTATGTTGGTCGAGTTATGTCTGATATTTCTAAGATGAGTGGGGAGTTTGAAGCTCCTATAATTAATGAAAATATAACTACTATAAGAGGTAGAGGTCCTGTGTCTACTTTTATGGATTATCCACTAGAGATAATATCTTTTAGTAAGGGAACAGGCTCTATAACTTATGTTTTTGATGGATATGATATATGCCATAATGCAGAAGAAGTTTTAGAAAATAGAGGATACAATAAAGATAGTGATATAGATTATACTTCTAATTCAATATTCTGTTCTAAGGGACAAGCATATGTTGTAAAGGGAAGTGAAGCTAAAGAATATATGCATTGTCTAGAAAAGTAATAAAAAGAGAAGAATAGTTTAGAAGTATCCTAAAAATTAAGTAGAAATATGACGAATCACGATAATTTACAATATATTACGACTATGTTAATATAAAAACATGTTATTATGTGTTTATTAAAAATAATAGTAAATAGAATTTACTTATTCTAAAGTTTAGGTTTGTAACTTTAGAATAGCCATTAA
>NZ_CP048741.1:1534860-1534990 GCF_018336475.1 Romboutsia sp. 13368 | reverse complement strand
TGCAGCATTAGATTATCTAGAAAATACTAATGATGATTTATATATAGTTGTATCTGGTGGTCAAGGTAATGATGAAAATATATCAGAAGCTGAAGCTATGAAAAATTATTTAATCCAAAATGGAGTATCA
>NZ_CP048741.1:1533390-1533615 GCF_018336475.1 Romboutsia sp. 13368 | reverse complement strand
ATATAGATTATACTTCTAATTCAATATTCTGTTCTAAGGGACAAGCATATGTTGTAAAGGGAAGTGAAGCTAAAGAGTATATGCATTGTCTAGAAAAGTAATAAAAAGAGAAGAATAGTTTAAAAGTATCCTAAAAATTAAGTAGAAATATGACGAATCACAATAATTTACAATGGATTTCTACTATGTTAATATAAAAACATGTTATTATGTRTTTATTATTCT
>NZ_CP048741.1:1533139-1533222 GCF_018336475.1 Romboutsia sp. 13368 | reverse complement strand
AAAAATACCCTTAAAACAATTAAGGGTATTTTTTAGCAACGGATGTATCCGAAATGTTTCGCCGACACATCGCTCAAGCGAAG
>NZ_CP048741.1:1532096-1533134 GCF_018336475.1 Romboutsia sp. 13368 | reverse complement strand
TATACCACCTCAAACATCGGTGTTTATTATAGAATTAAAATAAAACTGTAGATAATTCTACAGTTTTATTTTTTAGACTAAATTTAAAATATTCTAATGTGATTTTTTACTGAATCCTTCACCTAAAACCTCATGAGCATCATTAATTATAGTAAATGCCATAGGGTCAATATCGTTGACTAGATTTTTTAAGTGAACTTCTTCACGTCTAGAGACAACAACTAATAAAACATCTTTTTTTATATTAGTATATCCGCCACGGCCTTCTAAAAAAGTAACTCCTCTTTCTAAATCATCCATAATAGCTTTAGACAATTCCTCAAATTTGTCAGTAACTATTATAAACGATTTAGAGAAATCAAAACCTTCAACGATAGCATCTGATATTTTTATGCTTATATATAAAGATATTGTAGCATAAAGTGCAGTTTCTATATTTTTTGAGACAAGACCTGCAAGTATTATTACAATTCCATCTATTATAAATAAAAATGTAGATATACTTATAAAAGGTAATATCTTATTTAGTATGAGAGCAGCGAGTTCAGAACCACCAGTTGATGCATCAACTCTAAATAATATTCCAAGACTAATTCCAACAACTATACCACCAGCTATAGCTGATAATAAAACATCATCTGTTGTGTTGTAAGTGGTTAATCCTTCTGTTAATTTTAAAAATAATGTTAGTAATAATATACCTATTAATGTTTTTATAGCATCTTTTTTTCCTAAAAATTTAATACCTAATATAAATAATGGAATATTAAAAGCTAAGTTTATAAACCAAAGTGGAGTATTAAATAAGCTTTTAAATACTATGGCAAGACCAGTAAGACCACCAGAAGCTATTGTATATGGTTCTAAAAACATGTTAAGTCCAACTGCCATTATAAAGCATCCAAGGCATAATATTATTAATTCAAATATATATAAACTTATTTTATTTTTTATAGTATCACATCCTTATCATAAAGATTTATATTAAATTATTTGCAAATTTAGATTAGATAATACATTGTAATGCTTTATATACAT
>NZ_CP048741.1:1530330-1532087 GCF_018336475.1 Romboutsia sp. 13368 | reverse complement strand
ATTATCTTCTATAAGATATTTTGTATTATTAAATAGATAGTTATAGGACTCATCAGAAGTTGAAATATTTTGAGAGGTTTTATAAAATTCATTTGAAATAATACTATTGAAGTTACTAGTATTATTTAGTATAAATATTCCGAATAAATTATTTTCTATATAGTTTTCACTTATTAAATTATTAGTATTATTAAAAATTAATAATATGTTTGAAGATGCTAGAGTAGAGAGTGTATTTTCTTTTATTATATTAGAATTGTTTTCTTCATTTAATAATATAGTAAAGTTGTTACAGGTTATATCATTATATGCTATTACATTACTTATATTTTCAATATCTAATAGTATTGATATTCCATCTAGAGAAATAAATTTATTGTAAGATATTTTATTTCCATAGTTTTTATTATATAAATTAATACTAGTTATATATCCATAGCTATTATCGTTGATTTTAAAAAGATTATCTTTTATATCTAAATCTGAATTATTATTAATTAAAGATATATTAAAGATATTAAGACTTGAAAATATATTGATAGATTTATTTTGGTTTATATCAAATTCATTATAGAGAATTTTTATAGATTTATTATATTTATCAAGTTTTAAGTTTGAAATTTCAAAATAAGAATTATTTGACTTTAAATTAGATTGGTTATTGCTTATTCTAAAAAAATTATTTTTTATTATACATTTACTATGTTTTGATAAATATATATTGCTTAATGATAAATAGGGTGAAATTCCTTTTGTAATATTAAACTCATTGTTTATAATGTCTATTTCATTATAGCTTATTTCTAAATCACTATTATTACCAGATGAATAAATTCCAGATAGGAGTATAATTGGAGAAGTATTATTAAGGTTTAATTTATTATTTTTAAATACTATTTTGTTTTTGGATATAGTATTAGATATATTTATATCAACATAAATATAAATACCAATAAGCTCAGAATTAATGCTACCTATATCATAAGTTATAGTTTTATTTGAAAAAATCATTAAATTTTTAGATATTTTATTATAGTTATTATTACCTAAGATAGATATACAATATTGCTTTATAATATTATTTTCATTTTGAAACTTATTGCTATCTATTATATTAAAACTATTTTTTAAGTACATAGAAATTCCTTCAAAACAATCTGAGAATAAATTATCTATTATATTACAATTACTATTGTTCTCAAAAAAGTAGATGCCTCTATCATTGGATATAAACTTATTAGATTTTATAATACAGTCCTTACATCCAATTAAAAGTATACCAGTATCATTAAGATAAAAATTGCTAGATTCTATCAAAATATTTTTAGATACAAAAAAGTTCACTCCTATATTTTCCCCTTCAAATACACAGTTTTTAAATTTTATATTTTCACAAAATGGCTCAATATAAACATCTATATTTGATGAATTTAAATATAAATTTTCGATGAAAATATTTTTTATACCTTCTTTTATTAAAACACATATATCTAAAGAATTATTTTTAATAGAATTGTTATTTCCGTTAAAAGTAATATCACTTATTGTAATAACTAGTTCCTTATCAACTATAGATTTAGTAAGCTTTGCTGTTTTAGTTTTTATATCATAAACTCCAACTGGCTCGCTAAATCCATTTTCTGTTAAGTATATTATATTATCTAGATTATTTATATTAATATTTTCAAGATAAAAAGGGCATGAAGAATTATTAAAAAAATAATCATATAAATCATCTGTAGGGTTCATGAATTTAC
>NZ_CP048741.1:1529405-1530232 GCF_018336475.1 Romboutsia sp. 13368 | reverse complement strand
CAAAATGGATATATGAAAATATATTAGATAGTACAACTATAATAATACATTAAGTTGATTAATTAAATAATAAATGGTATAAAAAAATGAAAAAAGCATCAAATAGTGCTTAATATATATGGCTAGGGCATAGAATTATGTTCTAGCTTTTTTAGTATAATAATTAAATTTAAAGATATTAGGAATTTTTTTAGAACAGTCATTAAGTACCAACAATTTTAATATTATATAGTATAACTAGTTAGGGGGTGAGTTTATGGACAGGGGAAAGAAAAATAATAAAGGTAGATTTGGTATAAATGGATATATACGACAAAGTAATGAAAAGCATATAAAAGTAATTAACAAAATGATGAGATCTGAAGAAAAAGTTACATTTAAAAGTATATGTAAATACTTTTGGTCATTAATGGTTTTAGGTATAAATTGGATGGTTTATAAAAAAGTATTTGTAATGTTATTAACAGTTATGGTTTTAGTAGGAGCATTAGTCTGGTCACCAATTTTAGGAATTATACTTTGCTTACTTGCCCCTATAGGTTTAGGAATATATGGAAAACGTTTCCATGCTGATGTTACAAGTAAATATGAAAATATTGAAAAAAGTGACAAGCAAAGACTTTTAATTCCTTCATCATTAGTAATCGTATGGATATTAATTATATTTGTAGCTATATTATTAATATTKRATAAAGGTTAATCCAAACTATAAAGAAATTAATGTAAAAAATAATTTAAAAGATGAAGATTCAATATTTAATCACTACAAAAAACTAATACAAATTAGAAAGCAAAATGATGTTATAGTATATAGTGATTTTAAATTA
>NZ_CP048741.1:1529242-1529392 GCF_018336475.1 Romboutsia sp. 13368 | reverse complement strand
TAAATAATACAAATAAGGATAGAAAAGAAGATAAAAAATTAGTTAATTCTAAAATAACAACTGCGTAAAATAAATTTAAATACCTAGATATAAGGTTAATTGATACCTATATCTAAGTATTTTTATTAAAAAAATATAATAAAATTACAT
>NZ_CP048741.1:1526411-1527685 GCF_018336475.1 Romboutsia sp. 13368 | reverse complement strand
GCCTCATGAAGGTGAAGAGTTTGGATATGTTCTTGCTGGTTCTATATTTGTACATATAGGAGATAAAAAGAATAAGGTAAAAAAAGGAGAAAGTTTCTACTTTAAACCTAGAGCGAATCATTATATATCAAATGCAGGAAAGAACGAGGCTAGAGTGGTTTGGGTAAGTACGCCACCATCATTTTAGAAAAGAGGTGCTATATAAATGACAGATAATATAATAAGTTTACAAGGAATATCTAAAACTTATGAAGACAACACTGTTTTAGATTGTTTAGATTTAGACATTAAAAAGAATGAATTTTTAACATTACTAGGTCCAAGTGGATGTGGTAAAACTACTACACTAAAAATAATAGCTGGATTTGAGTATGCAGATAGCGGCAAAGTATTATTTGAAGAAAAGGATATGAATAATATTCCTCCTTACGAAAGACAAGTTAATACAGTTTTCCAAAAATATGCACTATTTCCACATATGAATATTTATGAAAATATAGCATTTGGATTAAAAATAAAAAAAATGCCTAAGGATGAAATAGATAGAAAAGTTAAGGAAATGTTAAAACTAGTAGCGCTTGAAGGATTTGAAAATAGACGAGTAGATTCTTTAAGTGGTGGTCAACAACAAAGGATAGCCATAGCTAGAGCGTTAGTAAATGAACCAAAGGTATTATTATTAGATGAGCCTTTAGGTGCATTAGACTTAAAATTAAGACAAGAAATGCAAACTGAACTTAAGAAGATACAACAAAAGCTTGGAATTACATTTATATTTGTAACTCATGATCAAGAAGAAGCTTTAAGTATGTCAGATACTATAGTTGTAATGAATAAAGGTAAAATACAACAAATGGGGACTCCAGAAGATATATATAATGAGCCTAAGAATGCATTTGTTGCAAGATTTATAGGTGAAAGTAATATATTCGATGGTATTATGCATGATGATTTTAAAGTTGAATTTTGTGGTAAGTACTTTGATTGTGTTGATAAAGGATTCAAGAAAGATGAAGTAATAGATGTTGTGATAAGACCAGAAGATATAAAAATGACTAATTCTAATGAAGGTATGTTAAAAGGTATTGTTACATCTGTAGTATTTAAAGGTGTACATTATGAAATAGAAGTACAAGAAAATGATAGAAAATGGATAATTCATAATACTCAAAGTGCTAAGGTTGGAGAAGAACTTGGCATGGATATATATCCAGAAGATATTCACATAATGAAAAAGGTAAGTGAAATATAATGAAAAGAAATTCTAATTCATA
>NZ_CP048741.1:1522719-1524852 GCF_018336475.1 Romboutsia sp. 13368 | reverse complement strand
AAAAGAGGCAGTGTAGGGAGGCCTCTGGTAATAAAGAAACTAAAAAGACCAGAGGGAACAATAACAATAAGATATAAAAAAATAAGAGAAAAGAGATTAGCAAAAGACATCATAAATATGATAAATGATGGTAAAAAATATGATGAAATAGCAAGATATTTAGGACTTACAAAAATAGAGGTAATAACAATAAATCAAAACAATACCTTAAGACATGGAAGTAATATTAGCAAAATAAATATAAATGATATGATAAATTTAGGACTTACAACTAAGGAGATAAGTAAAATTTATAATTGTAAGGAGAGTACTGTAATAGCACTTTTAAAAGATATAGATTTAAAGAAAAATATAGAATATGAGAATGAAATAGATATTTCTATTAATGTTAGAGATATGTTACAAAAAGGATTTAATCTAAAGGATATATCAAAAGAATTAAATATAAATAGATATAAGCTTTTTAGTGTTTATAATAAATATTTTGAAGAATATAATAGTGAAGCTATTGATTTTGATGTTATTGAAAAACTATTAAATCTTAAATTAAGTTATGATGATATATCTAGCTTTTATAACATACCTAAAGAGTACTTGATGATTCTTATAAATATGAATGAAGAAAGCAAGATTGAAAGAAAGAATAAGAAGAAAGAAGAGATTGTTACTATAGATGAAGAAGATATATTAACAAAATCTTATAAAGCAAGTAATATAGATTTTTATGCTAGAAAGTATAATTAAATGGATGATTTTATAATAAAAAATAAAATTTTGTTTAAAAAGTAAAAAAATGGTGTATATATTAAATAAGAAAGACTTAGACAATTAATAGGAGGTTTCATTATGATAAGAATATGTTCAATGTGTTCAGGAATGAGTGTAGAAGATTTAAAAGCTGCTTTATTAGGTAGAGAAATAGAGGACACTTGTATAGGTGAATGTGGAATGGAATTCGTAGGATATGTTGGAGATGAGTTAGTAGAAGCATCTTCACAAGAAGAATTCATAGAAAAATGTAAATAATAAATTTTACTTATTTTAAATATAGAATAGATAAAAATAGAAATTATTACATAAAAACCGTTGATTATTTAATCAGCGGTTTTTTATTTATAAGGATATATTTAGTAATGTAAAGTTTTTGTTAGTATATAACAACTTAGCTTAAGCAATTTTTAATTATATAGGATTCAAGTAAACACAAGAAAAAATGTAAAAAATTAAGCAATATTGCTATATAAAAAAATTTTTAGATAAAAATAAAATTTTACTTAAGAAAGTAGAATTTTTATAAGGGTCTTGTACTATAATTTTATATCTAAAAAATTGTTTAGGGGGAACTTATGAAAACTGAGTATTTTAAAGAATATAGCCATTGCTTAAATAGAAATATGGAATTTAAGGTATACGGACATGGAGGTAAACCTATTTTAGCTTTTCCTTCACAAGATGGTAGATTTTATGATTTTGAAAACTTTAATCTGGTACAGAGTATAGAACATTTAATAAATAGTGGTAAAGTTCAGCTATTTTGTTGCGATAGTATAGACAAAGAAACATGGTCTGATACTTTTGGTGATAAGGGTCATAGAATATATATGCATGAACAATGGTATTACTATATTACAAATGAGCTAGTTCCAAGAATATTTGAGATTAACAAAAATTCCAATGGATATTATGCTAGTGGAATTATAACGGTAGGATGTTCTTTAGGTGCAATGCACGCAGTTAATTTTATGTTTAGAAGACCAGATATATTTGATGGATGTATTGGACTTAGCGGTTATTATGATAGTGATTTTGCATTTTATGATTATTATAATGATTTGGCATATAAAAATTCACCTATTAGATATGTAAAGGACATGCCATATAATCATGAATTTATCGATATGTATAGAAAGAATAAGATAGTAATATGTTGTGGACAAGGTGCTTGGGAAGATGAAATGATTTATAGCTTAAAGAAATTTAAAGGTGTATTAGAAGAAAAAGGTATAAGTGCTTGGGTTGATTTATGGGGTAAAGATGTGAATCATGATTGGTGTTGGTGGAGGATACAATTACCATACTTTTTAGAGAACATACTTTAATTAACTTTTAAATAATTAATAAGATAAAKTAATT
>NZ_CP048741.1:1520505-1522711 GCF_018336475.1 Romboutsia sp. 13368 | reverse complement strand
TAATTTAATATTAATAATATATTAGACGAAATAAAAAATTCTAAAATAAGTCAGTTTTTATAGAATAAATTAAAAATTTTAAGGGGGATAATTAAATGAATGTTGTATTTATTTCACCACATTTTCCATTATACTTTCACAACTTTTGTTCAAGATTAAAAGAAAGAGGAGTTAATGTATTAGGTATTGGGGATGAAGATTATAACTTAATTAGTGATGAAACTAAAAATTCAGTAACTGAGTACTATAGAGTATCTAATTTAGAGAACTTTGAAGAAGTTGAAAATGCTTGCAGATTCTATGAAAATAAGTATGGAGCTATTGATTGGATTGAATCTCAAAATGAGTATTGGTTAGAGATGGAGGCAACTCTTAGAAGTAAGTTTAATGTAAATTCAGGGACTAAAATAGAAAATATGTCTCCTATGAAATATAAATCAAAAATGAAAGAAGTATATAAAAAAGCTAATATACCATGTGCTAGATATGATTATGTTAGAACATATGAATCATGTATCGATTTTGCAAATAAAGTTGGATACCCTATAATAGCAAAGCCAGATAATGGTGTTGGGGCAAATTCTACATATAAATTAAATAATGAAGAGGATGTTAGTAGATTTTTTAATGAAAGAGATGAAAATGTATTATACATAGTAGAAGAGTTTATAAAAGGACAAGTTGAAACATTTGATGGTATAACAGATTCTAATAAGAATATTTTAATATCATCAAGTCATGTTATGTTAAGTTCTATAATGGATTGTGTAAATGAAAAACAAGACGCAAAATTTTACTCTCAACCTGTTAAAAATAGGGATATAGAGGTTATAGGAGAAAAGGTTGTTAAGGCATTTGATACGAGAAGTAGATTTTTCCATTTTGAATTCTTTAGATTAAGTGAAGATAAAAAAGGATTAGGTAAAAAAGGAGACTTAGTTGGTCTTGAAGTAAATATGAGAGCACCAGGTGCATATATGCCTGATATGATAAACTATACTTATGATGTTGATGTATATTCTATTTGGGCAGATATGTTAATTTATGATAAATCTTTTGTTGATGTAGATAAAAAATATTCTGTAGGATATGTAAGTAGAAGAAATGAAGGTAAATATAAAAATTCTATTGATTCTATAAAAAATAAATATAAAGATAAAATATTAATTGATACAAGTGTACCTAAAGTATTATCAGAAGCTATGGGTGATAGAGTATTTATAGCTAGAAGTAAGAATGAAAATGATTTATTTGATATTATGAATCTTATTACAGAAAAAATATGATATATTGCACTTAATTAATGGTTATAGTATATAATATTAAGATTAGATATTTACTATAATCAGGAGGCATACAATGGTTAACTTATTACTTAGTTTAAACAACTTTGATGAAAATTGGTGCTATAACATATTAAAAAATATAATAAAAGAAGATTATAAAGTATTAATTGTTCCTTTTTCATATGATGAAAAATGGTTAAGCAATGAAAGTGATTGGAGTAAAGCTTTTAATAGTAAAGATGGAACACATTACGAAGAAATTGTGTCGCCATTTTTAGCTTATGGAATTGATGAAAATAATATAAAATGGATAAATCAATTTACAGACACCATAGATTTAATGAAAGAAAAGATTAAAGATACGGATATTATATTTTTTACAGGTGGATATCCTGATAAGATGATGCAAAGATTTAAAAAATATGACTTAATAAATGAACTTGAAAATTTCAAAGGTATTATGATTGGAACTAGTGCTGGTGCTATGGTTCAAATAAGTGAATTTCATATTACCAAAGACTCTGATTATAAAAGATATTTATATTGTAAAGGTTTAAATATAATTAAGGATTTTGATATAGAGGTTCATTTTGAAAATAAAGAATTACAAAATTTAAGTATATTAAGGTGTTTAAAAGAAAAGAAAAAGGTAGTTTATTCTATAAGTAATGATGGTGCAATTTTAGTTATTGATGGACAAATATATGTATTAGGAGATGCTGAAAAATGGGATATTCCTAAATGCTACTATTAAAAACACCCGTCGGAATTTCCGACGGGTACTTTATATAAAATAAGTATTTAACTATATAAAYTAATTAATCTATATCTTTACCAGTGAAAGCTAGAGGAAGTAATTCTCCTAATGTATATTCTAGATAATCATCATAATCCTTTGCAATAATTACTTTAAAAGTATC
>NZ_CP048741.1:1517821-1519050 GCF_018336475.1 Romboutsia sp. 13368 | reverse complement strand
AAAATAGRAATACAAATAAGATAGCTTTGAATACACGGATGTATAATAAAACAAAATTTTATACTAAATAAATTTAAAATGACCTAAAAATAGGTCATTTTTCATGTAATATTTTATCTAAACTTAGTTCTAGTTTTGATGCAATAGGTAGTAGATTAGATATAACATCTAAATGGTAATTATTGATAGATTCTTTAACTAGAGTATCATTATAACTACTTTTTTCAAGAATATTTAGACCATGACAATGATGAAGAAGTTGCTCACATATATTAAAACATTCATTTAAGTATTTAAAGTCTCCACTTATACTTGAGTATACAATTTCATCTGTAAGTTGAGTATAATACAAATTTAGGTCATCAAATTTAAGTTTTAAATCAGTATAATAAGAATAATTAGATTCATTTACAATTTTAGAAACTATTTTAATACAATCATTATAATTAGAATTAAATGAGAAAATTAAATATTTTAAATATCTATGTCTACTTATTCCAAAATTTACAAGCAAAGATATTAATATACCTATTATCGTATCCATAGTACGAGTAATAGAATATATTAAATRTTTTATTTTCAGTAGTAATAATGAAAGTACCTATCATGAAATATGATAGGTATTTTAACTTAAAGTATATTAAAAGAGTATCCTTTCTTAAAAGAAAATCTCTTTATATATTGAACAATGTATATAGATATAAAAGCTATAATAATAAATTCATTGTTAACATTAAAAAGATGAGGAATATGATTAGCTAATGCTAGGTAACACATACTTATAAATAAAGTAAAATTAAGCTCGAATAATATAGTAACTAGTTTACCGAGGGATTTTTCTTTAAATTTATTTCTAGATTTAAATATATAGCTAATGGTTACTCTTAGGTTAAATAAAGTATCTTTACATCCTATTAATATAATGAAAGATAAAATTAAACTAACTAAAACAGGTAAATTAATGTGTATATATAAAGTTGATGTTAAAGTTATAAATAAAGCAAATATAATAAATCTCTTTAACGCTTTAGTTAAAAATGAAAGTATAAATATAAAGAATATAATAGCAAGAAATATTTCCATAAAGTCACTCCTATAATTTTATATATGTATATTTTATCCCAGTAAAAAAATGGTATGCCAATATATTAATATGATTAAGTAGATTTTAAAGCTTTATAATTTTATTAAAATTTATTTAAAATGATTATGAAATATATAATATGTAT
>NZ_CP048741.1:1517572-1517731 GCF_018336475.1 Romboutsia sp. 13368 | reverse complement strand
AGTACTAGGTACATTTATGAGTTTAGGTGGTAGYATTGCATCAAAATACTTAATAGATGCAGTAACAGGACATGATTCAACTAGACTTGCAAGTATTATATCTATAATTATAGCTATGGCAATAGGTAATATAATTGTAAATGCTATAATTAGTAGAAT
>NZ_CP048741.1:1516698-1517556 GCF_018336475.1 Romboutsia sp. 13368 | reverse complement strand
CTTTATAATTTTATTAAAATTTATTTAAAATGATTATGAAATATATAATATGTATAATATTGAAGATATGTTAAAACCTATTAAAGAAATTATCATTAATATTTTTGGTAATTAATATAATTAAATAGATTTATTTGTTAATAATATTTATTAGATTATATTAGGAGGTAAATATGAATCAATTAAAAGATAGTAAAACTAAAGTTAACCTAATGAGAGCTTTTGCTGGCGAAAGTCAAGCTAGAAATAGATACACTTTTGGTGCATCACAAGCAAAAAATCAAAAGTTAGCTTTAATAGAACAAGCATTTTTATATACAGCAGACCAAGAAAGAGCTCATGCAAAAGTATTTTATAATCATCTTAAAGAATTATCAGGTGGAACTGTACATATAGATGGAGGGTATCCAGTAGAAATATTTGATAATATAGAACAAACACTAAGAGCTGCTCAACATGATGAATATGAAGAATGGGAAAAGGTATATAAAGATTTTGCAGATACTGCTAAAGAAGAAGGATTTTTAGCTATAGCTAATAGCTTTGATAAAATAGCGTTAATAGAAAAAGTTCATGGAGATAGATTTGGAAGGTTTGCTCAAAAGATAGAAGATGGAACATTATTTAAGAGTGAAAATGAAGAACAATGGATATGTTTAAACTGTGGTCATGTTCATACAGGAAAAGAAGCTCCAAAATCCTGTCCAGTCTGTCAACATCCTCAAGGATATTTTATATTATACTCTAACTCTCCATTTGAAAGTTAAAATGCCCACGTCGTGAAAATTGACGGGGTATTGCTTTTAGGATAATTGTTAAGAAATTTATTAAATAATAAGGACTAGATTATATTTTATA
>NZ_CP048741.1:1502870-1510472 GCF_018336475.1 Romboutsia sp. 13368 | reverse complement strand
TATAAATTAATAGTAGATATTATATAGTAAAATTTATATTAATTTTAATTAAGATTGATAAGTAAGGATTTAGGAAATTTATTTAATAAAGTAAATATGTGTAAGGTTTATGGTAGAAAGGATTATTTTGAATTGTTTATTAAGTATAGTAATAATTAAAAAAGGACATTTTGAAATGCTTCGCCCACGCAGTGGCTCAAGCAACGGATGTATCCGAAGTGGTAGCAATNNNAAAAAGTAAAAGAAGCAACAGGAGCTACTGGTGGAGGCTGTAGAGGAGCTAGATGTAAAAAAACTATAGAAGAATTAATAGAAGCTAATAAGTAGATTTTAAATAAAAAGTTGCCACATTGAATGATTAATATAGTCATTTAATRTGGCAACTTTTTTATTTAAGTAGTAGAAAATTTTTATTTGGGGCAAATTATAATGAAGTTATTATTTACTAAAAAATAAGTAAGTTAAAAAATATATGTTACTAAATTCAAAGTTAAAAATATACATAATAAGATTATAAGTTTGGAGCAATAATATATTTATGAGAGGTGAAGATTTATGATAAGTATTAATAAACTGCAAAAAGTTTATGATAATGGATATGAAGCATTAAAAAGTATAAATCTTGAAATTAATGAAGGGGAATTAGTTTGTTTACTAGGACCAAGTGGATGTGGTAAAACAACGATATTAAATTTGCTAGCAGGTTTATTAGATCCAACAAGCGGAGACATTAAATTTGATGGTGAATCAGTTATAAATAAACATCCTAAAGACCGTAATATAGGACTTGTATTTCAAAATTATGCATTATATCCACATATGACAGTTTTGGAAAATGTTATGTTTCCATTAACTGTTGGTAAGAAGAAAAAGTCAAAAGAAGAAGCTGCACAGATAGCTAAAAAGTATATGAAAATAACTAGCATAGAAGAATTAGCAGATAAAAAACCTGGAGAAATGTCAGGAGGACAACAACAAAGGGTTGCAATAACAAGGGCTTTGGTTCAAAATCCAAAAATTCTTTTACTAGATGAACCTTTAAGTAACTTAGATGCAAGACTAAGATTAAAAATAAGAGAAGAAATAAGAAGATTAGTAAAAGAAATTGGCATTACAACAATATTTGTAACTCATGACCAAGAAGAAGCCTTATCTATAAGCGACAGAATAGTTTTGATGAATCAAGGTGTTGTACAACAATTTGATATACCACAAAACTTATATTTAGAACCTGCTAACTTATTTGTAGCAACGTTTATGGGTAATCCAATTATTAATATTTATAAAATGAATAAACAAGGAAATGTTTTAGTTGGAGATGATTTTTCTATTGACTTAAGTTTACTTAAGGAAAGCAGAATAAAACAAGAATTTAATGAAGAAAAATATATTGTTGGTATAAGACCAGAATATTTTGTATTAAGCGAAAATCCATTGTTTAAAGTTAAAATCGAAACTGTAGAATTAATAGGAAAGGATTGTATATTAAACTTTAGAATTAATAATAAAAACTCTAAAGCAACTATAGATACAGATAAAGGCATATATGAAAATGACGAGGTTGGATTTGATATAGATTATAAGGGAATTTATATATTTAAAGAAGACGGAACGAGGGTTTACTAATGAAGAAATTAAAATATAGTGCAGAAAATTCACCACAGGCATGGTTATATTTATTACCTGCTTTAATTATAATTGTAGTATTTCATATATATCCATTAATAAAAACCTTTATTATATCTTTTCAAAAAGGGACTTTAAACAACTTAGTTTTCAATGGAATTAGAAATTATCAAATTGTATTAAGTGATCCTAAATTTCATAAAGCAATATTAAATACAATATTGTATTCTTTTACAGTAGTACCAATAGGTGTTATTATTGCAATGATTATAGCCTTAATTATTTTTGAAAAAATTAAGCATAAAGATATATTTGAAACTATATTTTTTATACCTTATTTAACAAGTATTATAGCAGTAGGTGTAGTATTTAGATTTTTATTAAATAGAGATTATGGATTTATAAACTATCTTTTAGGTTTTATAAATGTAGGACCGATAAATTTCTTAGATGACCCTAAGATGAGTATGTTCACATTAATTATATTTGGTATATGGTTAAGTCTTGCATTTAATATAATAATCTTAATTTCTGGACTTAGAAATGTAGATAGAAATTACTATAAGGTTGCAGATATGTTTGGGGCAACTAAAAGTGAGCAGTTTTTTAGAATAACATTACCTCAAATGATACCGATTCTTACATTTTTATTAATGATTAACTTTATAAATGCATTTAAGGTATACTCACAAGTATTTGCAATATTTAATGGTAAGGCAGGTATTGCAGATAGTGCAACCACAGCGGTATTTTATATATTTAATAAATTCTATGTTGAATACCGATATGGTCAAGGTATGGCAGCAGCAGTTATATTATTTATATTAATACTGATATTTACAATGATTCAAAACTATATATTAAAGAAAATATCTAAGTAGGTGAAAATATGGGAAAGGTTAGTTCAATTTTAGGGAAAATATTTATAGTTATTATGGCAGTGATAACATTATTTCCATTTGTATATATGATTTTAGCAAGTTTAATGACTTTTCAAGAAGCAACTAGTATACCACCTACATTGTTTCCGAAATCTTTTCAATGGCAAAACTTTAGGGAAGCAATGAAGCAAGCTCCTTTTGTTAGATATTTCTTCAATACAGTTTTTGTAGCAGGAGTATCTACACTTGGTACATTAATAACTACAATACTTGCAGCTTTTGCATTAGTTAAATTAGAATTTAAATTTAAAAATATATTAACAGCAGTATTAGCTACATTGCTAATGGTACCATATGAAGTGACAGTATTTACAAACTATCAAACAATAGCTCAATTAGGACTTTTAGATACTTATACTGCACTTATTGTTCCATCACTAGCAARTATATTTTATATATTTTACTTAAGAGGATATATTGCAAGTATTCCTATGTCATACTATAAAGCAGCTAAGGTAGATGGGTGTAGTGATTTAGAATTTATTACTAGAATTTTAGTTCCACTTATAAAACCATCATTATTTACAATGGGAATATTAAGTTTTATAGGAGGATGGAATTCATTTTTATGGCCAATACTTGTAACTAACAGTAAAGAAATGAGATTACTTAGTAATGGATTAAGTGCATTTGCTACAGAAAGTGGTACAAATGTTCAATTACAAATGGCTGCATCAACTATAGCCATAGTACCAATACTAATTATATATTTAATATTTAGAAAAGAAATAATTAAAGGAGTTGCAAGCAGTGGTATTAAAGGATAAAAAAACAAAAATCACCTTTCATAATGGAATATTAACAATTGGAGGAACTATTATAGAAGTTATGTATGAAGATAGTCATATATTCTTTGATTTTGGAAGTGAATATGACCCAAGTGCATCTTTTCAACCATCTAATTTGCAAGAATTATTAGATGAAAAATTAGTTCCATATTTAAATAATATGTATGATCCAAGTATTGAACTTAAAGGATATAAATCTAGTGAAGATAACTTTAAGCATACTGCTGTATTTTTATCTCATATGCATTTAGATCATTCAAAAATTATAAATTACCTAAATCCAAGTATTCCTTTATACACACTAGAAGGAACAAAGTCATTACTTAATACATTAAATATAAATAATGATTTTTTATTTCCACTTCATAATAAAATAGATTCAAATACCAGAGAAATAACTGGAGTTAAAGAAAATGAAGTGATAGAAGTTGGTAATATAAAAGTAAAAGTAATGCCTGTTGACCATGATGCATATGGAGCATGTGGATTATTAATAAAAACTCCAGATTTAGTTATTTCATATACTGGAGATATAAGACTTCATGGTTATAGAAAAGAAGAAACACTTAAGTTTTGTAAAGAAAGTGAAAACTGTGATGTTTTATTAATAGAAGGTGTTACAGTTTCTTTTAAAGATTTTGATGATGAAGATGATGAAAATGAGTTATGCAATGAAAATAACTTAATAAATAAAGTAAATGAAATAGTAAATAATAATCCTAATAAACAAATAACWTTTAATTATTATATTTCTAATATAGAAAGAATTTTAAATATAATAAAAACAAATACTAGAAAAGTAGTATTAGATRCATACTATTCTTATGTATTAAAAGAAGCATCAAACTATCAATCTTATTATTATAAATTAGATGATAAAGATTATGGATTAGACCCTAAATACGAAATTAAATTTGAAGATTTATTAAATGACGAAAGTAAGTATATGTGGCAACTAGACACTAATGCTATTAAGGACTTTAATAAATTAAAAAAAGGTGGAATTTATATTCACTCTAATGCAGTACCTTTAGGACCTTATGATCCAAGTTATGAACCATTTGTAAATAGATTTAAAGAACATAATATAGAATTTATAACAGTATCATGTAGTGGACATGCTCATCCAAAGGATTTAATAAAAATAATAAACTTAATTAAACCAAAGTTATTAGTTCCAATCCATTCATATAAACCAGAGAAACTTTATAATGAGCATGGAGAAAGACTATTACCAAAGAAAAATCAAACTATTTAAGGAGGAAAATATAATGAAGTTAAAAAAAATATTGCCATTAGCTTTAACTATAAGTTTAATGGTTGGATGTTCAGGAAAAAAACAATCATCAACACCAACTAACGAAGAAATTGTTACTGAAATAAAAAACCCTGTAGAAATAACTTTCTGGCATGCTATGAATGGAGATCAAGAAGCAGCATTACAAGGATTTGCTGATAACTTTACAAAAGAAAACCCTAATATAAAAATAACTCTTCAAAATCAATCAAGTTATCAAGATTTACAACAAAAGATAACAGCAACAACAGCAAGTCCAAAGGATTTACCAACTATAACACAAGCTTATCCTGATTGGCTTTTAAATGCAATAGATGAAAATTTAGTACTAGATTTAAAACCTTATATAGAAAATGAGACTTTAAAGTTTGATAACTATGATGATATATTAAAAGGATTTAGAGAAGCATCAACAATAGATGATAAAATATACGGAATACCATTTAATAAATCTACTGAAGTATTATGGTATAACAAAACTTTATTTGATAAATTAGGGTTAAAAGTTCCAACAACATATGATGAATTTGCTGATGTAGCAGAACAGATAAAGGAAAAACAAAATATAGTTGGTGGTGGATTTGATTCATTAAGTAACTATTATTCAACATACTTAAAAAATGAGGGTGTAACATTTGACTCAAAATTAGATCCAACTAGTGAAGCATCAGAAGATGCAGTTGATTATTATCTAGATGGTATAAAAGATGGATATTTTAGAATAGCAGGTACAGATAAATACTTATCAGGTCCTTTTGGAAATGAAACACTAGCTATGTATGTAGGTTCTAATGCAGGTGAAGCTTTTATAAAAGAGGGTGTTAATAATAAATTTGAAATAGGTGTTGCTCCATATCCTGCAAAACAAGTAATGCAACAAGGAACAGATTTATTTATATTTAATAATGCTACAAATGAGCAAAAAACTGCAGCATATCAATTTTTAAAATATTTAACAACAAAAGAGAATCAAATAACTTGGGCTGAAGAAACAGGATATATACCTGTTAGGGAAAGTGCTATAAATTCTGATGAATATAAAAATTCAGGAAGTTTAATAGCACCAATTATAGGTGATGCAACTAAAAACTTATTTACAAATCCTCTTGTAAAAGGTATGGATAGTGCATTTAGAGAATCAAATACAGTATTAGAATCAATATTAGCAGATCCAAACGGGGATGTTAAATCAAAACTAGAATCATTTAAATCAACTTTAATGTCTACTTTTGAATAAAAGAGTAGGGCCTTTCTTAGAAAAGAAAGTGCCCTATTTTTATAGATTTATTATATAAAAGGAGNNNAAAGAAAGTGCCCTATTTTTATAGATTTATTATATAAAAGGAGTAAAATTATGAAAATTGTTATATATCAAACTAGTGACCTACATGGATATATTTATCCAACAAATTATGTAAATGACCAACCATTAGGATTTTTAAAAATAGCTAGTTATATATTAAATGATGAAAAAAAATATGATTCATCTTTAAAAATAGATTGTGGTGACTTAGTTCAAGGATCTGCACTTACACATTTTTTATCTAAAAATAATATAAAGGAAAATCCTATAATAAAAGGACTAGAAGCTGTAAATTATAATGCTTATGTAATTGGAAATCATGAATTTAATTATGGGTTAAATTATTTAAAAAATGCATATAATCAAGTTTCTAAAAAGGTAATAAATGCTAATATAAAAGGATTACCTTTTGAAACTAAACCATATGAAATATTTGATTTTAATGGATTTAAGATAGGATGTATAGGTTTTACAACTGTTTATATACCTAATTGGGAACAAGAAGCTAATATAAAAAATTTAGAGTTTTTAGATCCAATTAAGCAATATGCTAAATATGAAAAAGAGTTAAAAGAAAAGTGTGATATGATAATAGTCTGTTATCATGGAGGATTTGAAAAAAGCTTAGATGATGAGATGATTCCAACTGAAGCTTTAACAAAAGAAAACCAAGCTAGTGAATTATTAGAAAACTTTAATTCTATAGATATAATATTAAGTGGGCATCAACATAGATCATTTATAACAAAAATAAGAGGAGTAATATGTTCTCAACCAATGCATAATGGTCAAAGCTTTACTAAAATAGTTATAGATACAGATAGCAAAGATATATCTTATGAATTAGTAGATGTTAGTAAATTAAATGATGAAATTGATGATAAATTAGAAAATATATTTACACAAATACAAAAGGATTTAGGAGTTTATTTAGACCAAATTATAGGTGAATTTGATAAGGATATGAGAATTGATGATATATTCTTAGCAAGATTAAAGGGACATCCATTTATAAACTTCTTACATGAAGTGCAACTAGATGTATCTGGTGCTGATTTTTCATCATTAGCAGTATTTGATAGTGCTATGGGATTTAGTAAGAAAATTTCAGTTAGAGATGTACTTATAAACTATCCATACCCAAATACTTTAAAGGTATTAGAAGTTACAGGACGTAAGTTAAAAGAAGCTATAGAAAAAAGTGCAACATATTTTGAAGTTGAAGATGGTAGGATAGTTGTAAGTAAAGATTTTTTAGTGCCAAAGGTTCAACATTATAACTATGATACTTATGGAGGATTAGAATATAAGATAGATTTATCTAGAGAACACTATGATAGAGTTGTATATATGAAAAAAGATGGCAAAGGTATAGATATGGATGAAAAGTACACTATAGTTGTAAATAATTATAGAGCTAGTAATACTTCTATATATCCAGCTTATAAAGATTGTAAGGTTGTTAAGGAAATAAACTTAGACATGAGTGAGATAATACTTGATTATATTCAAAAACATAAAAAGATTACTGTAAATGATAAACATAATTACTTTATAGATTAAAATATGATATTTAAAATATAAGCTAATAAGAGTAAGGTAGATTATAAGATATATAATTTACCTTATTTTTTACGTACTAGGATT
>NZ_CP048741.1:1498858-1501443 GCF_018336475.1 Romboutsia sp. 13368 | reverse complement strand
ATTTGTAAATGTATATAAATAAAATTACTGTTAAAAATAGCTGTAAGATTAAGTCTTATGGCTATTTTTATGCCAAAAAATAACAATGTATAAAAAGGTATTGTGTGCTACACAGTACTATGCTATTATAATAAACAAGTATTGTGTGTTGCACAGTACTTGGTGATTAATATTTAAGAAAGGAGCAATTAATGAATACTCAATTTAGAAAAGGCGTACTTGAAATTTGTGTCCTTACATTAATATCTAAAAAAGATATGTATGGATATGAAATAGTTCAAAATATATCAAAAGTAATTGAAGTAAATGAAGGAACAATATATCCAATACTTAGGAGACTKACWAAGGAAGGATATTTTGAAACATACATACTTGAATCAAATGAAGGTCCAGCACGAAAGTATTATAAAATAACTCAAGATGGAATTGAAAATTTAGAGAGACTTAAAAAAGAATGGAATGATTTTGTATACGCAGTAAACATATTTTTAAATGATTAAGGAGGAACAAAGTTGAAAAAAGAAGACTTTTTAGAAATATTAAGAGATTATCTTAAGAAAGGTTTTTCTGAAGATGAAGTTAGAGATATATTAAGAGACTATGAAGAATATTTCATAGATGGAATAATAGAAGGTAAAAGTGAAATGGAGATAATAGAAGGTTTAGGATCTCCAAAGGAAATAGCAAATGAGCTTTTAGCTGAAAGTAATATAAAAAATGAAAATAAAATTAAAGGTAAAGCAGAAAGATTTTTTATAGGAGCAAAAGGAAGATTTAAGTCAGAATTAAATAAATTTAAAGTAAATTTAAACGATATTAACCATGTAAAATCAAGAAAGAAAATAAAGTTATTACAAATATTAATTACTATAATATTAGCACCATTTATATTAGGAATATTAGTTTCAACTATAGGGGCAGGTATAGTACTTATAGGTTCATTAATAGCATTAGTTGTAGGAACACCTTTTGCAATTAGTTTAGCAAATGTAATGCCAGAACTTAAAATGATAATTATATTTGGGTTTATTGCTTATATAGGATTTGAAATACTAATATGGCAATTATTCATTGCTGTTGTTTCACTAGAAAAGAAAGCATTTAGAAGATATAAAACATGGCTTGAAACAAATCAATTATATATAGATGCAAGCAAAAAGAAAGAAAAAAAGAAAAAGTAGAATACAAAGAGGATAAAAATGGAGGAGAATTAGATGAATAAAAAGCGTATAGTTACAGGTATTGGTGTAGTTCTTCTTACTACTGGTATTATAGGCGGTATATGCTCAGGAATAGTTGCAATTCCTAAAGTAATAAATAATGTTAAAATAGAACAAAATAATTTTAACAAGGAAGAAGTTTTATACAATGGTGATGTTAACTTAAATAAGTTAAATATAGATGTTAAAAGTAGTGATGTTACTATAACAAAGTATGATGGAAAAGAAGTTGTAGTTCAAAGAAATGGAAATAAAGGTTTAAGCACTATAACTACTAAAGAAGATAACAATGAATTAACTATAAATGAAGATACTAAGTATAATAATAATTTATCTAAAGGTATAGATGATATAGTTAGATATTTTGTAGATGAATTATATACACCACAAAATTCAAAAATAACAGTTTATGTTCCAGACAATATAGATATAAATGTTAATACAAATAATGGTAGATTATATGTTAATGATATTAATGCTAATAGTTTAAATTTTAATACTTCATATGGAAGTATATCATTAAATGAGAATAGTAATATTAATAATTTAAATATAAAATCTAATGGTAGTATATCTTTAAAAGTAAGAGAAGTATATTGTGTAGAGAACTTAAMTRWARAWWSMAWTTTAAATGATGAAGCACAAATTCCAGATAGTGTTAAAATACTTATAAATAAAAATTATTATTCTATAGACCCTGAAGATTCTATAGAGATAAATACAAATTTACCAATAGCTAAAAATTTAGATATTACTTCAAATGAAGGTGTGGATTTAAATTTACCAATAGCAGATTATAAGTTTAATTTTGATATAAAAACTTCAAATAATATATATTTTGATAATGAGAGTATAAATAAATATTTAAATAAATATTTAGGTACTTCTTTAGAAAACAACTTAAAATATAGAGATGATGAATATATACTTAATCAAAGTAGCTTAGAAGGATTAATAAATGAAAAACTTATTGATAATCCAAATGAATACCTTGTTAATATAAGAAGTGCAAATGTAGAATTTAAATAATTTGTTACAAAGTGGATAAATATGAGTATATTGAATTTAAAGTAAATTAATTGGAGGATAATATGATGGATAAAGATAAAAAAGTATGTTTCTGCTTTAATGTAACAGTAGGGGATATAGCAAAAGCTATAGAAGATGGCGCTGATTCTTTAGGTGCAGTTCAAATAGCAACAAAAGCTGGAGCTGGATGTGGAAGATGTAGCTCAAATGTAGAAAAGGTAACTTTAGAGTTATTAAACGAACAAAAATAATTAGTTAGATAGCCTGTCGGAAAAATTGACGGGCTATTTTTATTGTATAGATGTTAATTAATGGAAAKATATGGTTGCAATAACA
>NZ_CP048741.1:1496241-1498695 GCF_018336475.1 Romboutsia sp. 13368 | reverse complement strand
GTATAAGTAAATTTAATACTTAGAGAGTTGCTTGTACTTAAGGAGGAATATTATGAATAACGATAAAGAACCTATTGGAAAATATATATCTTTAATATATAGAAAAGGAAATTGTTTTATAACTAAAGAAGTTTCTAAATTTGGAATAGGTTCAGGACAAATAATGTTTTTGATACAACTATATAAAAAAGATGGTATTAGTCAAGAAGAGCTATCTGAGAATTTACATATAGATAAGGGAACTACTTGTAGAGCTATAAAAAAGCTTGAAGAAGAAGRTTTCTTAATTAGAGTTAAAGATGAAAATGATAAAAGAGCTTATAAATTGTACTTAACTGAAAAATCAAAAGAAATAGAATCAAATATAAAAAATATATTATATGAATGGGAAACACATATATCAAAAGGACTTTCAAAGGAAGAAACTGAGATTTTATTTAGTATGTTAAAAAAAATATGCATAAATCAAAATATTTAATAGGAGGGTAAAATGAAAGATAATCAACAAATTTTAGGTACAGAACCAGTAGGAAAATTACTATTAAAATATTCTCTTCCAGCTATTATCGGTATGATAGTAAATGGACTATACAATGTAGTAGATAGAATATTTATTGGAAATATTCCAGGGGTTGGACCACTTGCTATAACAGGATTAGGTGTTACTATGCCTATTATGACCGTAATATTAGCATTTGGTATGTTAGTTGGGGTTGGAGCTACAACTAATATATCTATAAAGTTAGGTCAAGGAAAAAGAGAAGAAGCAGAAAACATAATAGGAAATGCTATTTCACTATCAGTAATAATAGGKTTAATAATTAGTGTTTTAGGGTTAACATTTGGAAATCAAATATTAAACATGTTTGGGGCTAGTGAAGGTAGTTTACCTTATGCAAAAGCATATATAAATATAATATTATTAGGTAGTGTATTTAACTTATTAGGATTTGTTTTTAATAATGCTATAAGAGGAGACGGTAATCCTAAGCTTTCTGCAACAATAATGGTTACTGGATGCCTTACAAATATTGTTTTAGATGCATTATTTATATTTGTATTTAATATGGGAATACAAGGAGCAGCTCTTGCAACTATTATATCTCAATTTATAACTGCAGCTTGGGGATTATCTTATTATWTAAGWGGAAAATCTAATTTAAAGTTTAGAACTTCTAGTTTAAAGTTAAATAAAACTTTAGTAGGTGCAATATTTGCAATAGGATGTGCTCCATTTGCAATGCAAATAGCAGCAAGTTGTGTTCAAATAATATGTAATAATTCACTTAGAACATATGGAGGAGATTTAGCTATAGGGGCTATGGCTACTATAAACTCTATAATAATGATGGTAGGTATGCCAATAGTTGGTATAAGTCAAGGTGCTCAACCTATAATAGGATTTAACTATGGTGCAAAAAAATATGACAGAGCTCATAAGACTTTAAAAATAGCTATAACAGCTGCAACAATAGGATTATTATGTGGATGGATGGTAGTTCAATTAGCACCAGAACCAATAGTAAGTATGTTTAATAGTGATGAAAATCTTGTAAGTATATCAATTGATGGAATTAGAAAATACTTAAGTATGATGCCATTAATAGGAGTATCTATGATAGGCTCAAATTACTTCCAAGCAATTGGTAAAGCTAAACATGCTATGGTTTTAAGTTTACTTAGACAGGTAATTTTATTAGTTCCTATGATGGCGATATTACCGAAAATATTTGGATTAGATGGTATTTGGTTTGCTCAACCAATAGCAGATGCTATATCATTTACAGTAACGGCAGTATTATTAGTTAGAGAAATTAAGTCACATAAAGTTAAAGCTAATGATGAGTTAGAAGTAAATAATTTATCAATGGAAATGTAATATAAATTTGAAGGTAGGGGTAATACTCCTACTTTTTTAATTACAAGGAAAAAACATTAAATTATCATAATATTATAATTTTAAGTGATAAATTTTACTTATACTTAATAAAAACAAGGTTTAAGTTAATACGATAGATTATGTATTTATCTAATATGTTATAATAAGGATATAATATAGAGATAGATAACAGATTATAACTAAAGAAAGGAAGATTGATATGTATACAAAATCATCCTATACAAAGCTAACGGAAAATAGAATAGATAAAAATGAAAAGAAAAGCAATTGGGAAGTAGCAATCGGATTAAATGAAGTAGATAATTTAAAACCTTCAAAATATCTTATAGAATTAATGCAAGATTCTATAGAAGGTAGAAAATCATATAAAGAAGTAGAAAATGCCCTATATTCATATTACAAAGAACTTGATCCTAATGATGAAGCAGTTGTCCWKACAGTTTATCAATGGTTCCAAATGAAAGTATGTATAGAATAAGTGTAAAAAAGATAAAAAATGGATTAATAAGCTCTTACTTACATGATAAATTAGAAATAGGGGATAAAATAGAGGC
>NZ_CP048741.1:1496095-1496206 GCF_018336475.1 Romboutsia sp. 13368 | reverse complement strand
GCTCTAAAAATAAACCATTAGTTTTAATAAGTGGAGGAATTGGRGTTACACCRCTACTTTCTATGCTTTATGAAGAATCTAAGAAAARARATAATATATATTTTGTTCAAG
>NZ_CP048741.1:1495824-1496050 GCF_018336475.1 Romboutsia sp. 13368 | reverse complement strand
TTATATGTAAGTATAAAAATTTAAGTAATACAGTTTTTTATTCAAATCCTTTAGAATGTGATAAAGAAGGAGTAGATTACGATTTTACTGGCCGCATAGATAAGGAGTGGATAANNAATAATTTACCTTTAGATGGAGATTTTTATTTCTGTGGACCACTTGCGTTTATGAAATGTATTGAAAGTAATTTACTAGATTTAAGTGTTAAACAAGAGTCTATAAATTA
>NZ_CP048741.1:1493590-1494557 GCF_018336475.1 Romboutsia sp. 13368 | reverse complement strand
CTACATGAATAGATTATTATTTATAAATATTATTAACATTACAAAGTAATTAATATAGCTTATCAATAAACTTAAATGCAAACAACTTCGGAGAAACACCAATTTTAGATGCAATATATGCATCACTTTCCCCAGGGTATTCCTCATGAACACTATCAGGGATTAAAAGCTCTGCTGCGAAAATATAAGCTTGTCTTTCAGACTTATTTTTAATATAAGATCCACTAAAGCCCCTACAAGCAAAAGCATTAATACCATTATGAAGAAAATAATGACCAAGCTCGTGAGCTGCAGTTTCAATTCTTTCTTCTTGGCAAAGATTGCTATTTATATATATTATAGGATATTTACCATCTTTGACATGGAAAAAGCCCTTAATACTATCATGAAGTGGTGCTATTACCAGGGTAATATCCAAAATATCAATTATTTCAAAAGGATTATTAGTACCAAACTTTGATATAATCTCCCTAACCTTACTCTTTATAAACATAAAAACATATCCCCCTAAAATTATGAAGCTAAATATTATTGTCTCTTTTTTGTTTTTGTTTAACTAAAGATAATCCAATTTCCATAGCAGCAAGTAAGCTATCAATAGCCTCTTGGCACATTGGCTCCCCATCAAACATAATAGTTTCTTCGCTAGATAATTCTAGTTTAATTTTCTCTAAGGAATTTTTTATATCATGTTTATCTTCATCAGTTAAATTAAGTCTATCGTTAGTATGACCGTGTAAATAGTCAGTAGAAACATTAAACAACTTTGATAACTGGCTTATAGTTTCTCTTTTTGGTTCTCTTAAATTATTTTCATATCTAGATATAGTTACCTTAGTGGTATTTAATTTTTCTGCCACTTGTTCAAGTGTGTATCCTTTTTCTTTTCTTAAGGATTTTAATCTATCTCCTAAAGTTTCCATATATTCACCTACCATTTATATTATGATTTYAAAACGTACATATA
>NZ_CP048741.1:1492080-1493510 GCF_018336475.1 Romboutsia sp. 13368 | reverse complement strand
TTTATATTATGATTTCAAAACGTAYATATACAGTCAATATACTATTTACTATGCATCTAATAAGATTATAGCTTAAAAAGGTAATAATTAGTATACAAAATGTATAAAAATGGTTATTTTATCTTTGATAAGTTACCATATTTACAAAAAGTAACCAAAAATAATAAAAAGTTGTTGCATATTTACCAAATATTGGTATATACTTAAATCAAGAAAAGTAACCAAAAAGTTAACAAAGGGGGAGTAGTATGAATAATTTAAAATTCACAAGAAAGAGCAGAAGGCTAACTCAAAAAGAATTAGCAAGTTTACTTCATATGTCAACATCAACATATATAAAGAAAGAAAAGAACTTAGATTATTTTAGAATATATGAGGCGATGGAGCTTGCTAATATATTGCAAAGCGATATAAATTATTTATTTAAGTCGTAAAGTTTTAAGCTTAAGAAAATTAATAGCAATGTATTTAGAGAATATGATGAAGTTATAGTAAGTTAAGTATTAGTTAATATATAAAGTGTTTTGCTAACAGGCTGGCTAATTGTAGCAAATCTTTATATCTAANAATAAAAGTAACCATTAGGGGGNTTAAAATGGAAAATTTAAAGTTATTTAGAAATGATATGTTTGGGGAAATTTTAGTGATAGTTAAAGATAAGAAAGAATACTTTGATGCAAATGGTGTAGCTACAGTACTTGGATATTCAAACCCTAGAGATGCAATAATTAGACACTGTAGAGAAGAAGGTATAGTTTTACATGAAGTAAGTATTTCTTCTAAAACTAGAAATGGACAAAGTTTAAAAACTCAAATGTATAAAAAGAAATTTATTGATGAAGGTAATTTATACAGATTAATAATGAAATCAAAATTAAAAAGTGCTTGTAAGTTTGAAAGATGGGTATGTGATGAGGTTATTCCTTCAATTAGAAACTATGGTGCATATATTGAGGAGAACATTATGAATGAATTGTTAGAAAATCCAGATTTAATAATATCATTAGCTCAAAGATTAAAAAATGAAAGATTAAAGGTAAATGCTTTAAATAAAGTAATAATTGAAAATGAAGGATATATAAACCTAGGGAAAACAATAGAAAATACAGATGGAGCTATAACCATAGGTCAATATGCAAAACTAATAAGTAACAAAATAGATATGGGAAGAAATAGACTTTATAAATGGTTTAGAGATAATGGATACTTTATAAATAAGGGTGATGATAAAAATACACCTAAACAAGTTTATATTGAAAGTGGATTATTTAAACTATATGAAAAGGTGATAGAAACTGAAAATGGAGAAGTTRTTGTGGTAAGACCACTTATAACAGGTAAGGGTCAAAGATATTTTATAGATAAAATACTTGAAAATAGATACTTAAATTAAAGRTTATATAAGTAAGGGGGACTTTATGAGAAAATAC
>NZ_CP048741.1:1491731-1492071 GCF_018336475.1 Romboutsia sp. 13368 | reverse complement strand
ATTACAACTATTTCTATGATTATTATTAAGTTAATTTTGGAATATGATATTAAGTATCAATATAAATTGCTTTAAAACATAAAATTCGCTTCGCTCATATCGCCAACGATATATCCTTGCTACCGCTTCGAGCAACGTGTTTGCGAAACATTTCGGATACATCCGTTGCTTGAGCCACTGCGTGGGCGAATCATTTCAAAATATCTTTTTTACTTTTCTAGACAYCATTGATATTACTCTTTGGTACACAATTTCCTTGTAAGTAAAAAAGTAACCGTACTTTATAACTCAAATTTTTTTGAGTAGTAAAATATGGTTACTTTTATATTWTATATATATT
>NZ_CP048741.1:1490579-1491657 GCF_018336475.1 Romboutsia sp. 13368 | reverse complement strand
AATGGAGAAGTTGTTGTGGTAARACCACTTATAACAGGTAAGGGTCAAAGATATTTTATAGATAAAATACTTGAAAATAGATACTTAAATTAAAGGTTATATAAGTAAGGGAGACTTTATGAGAAGATACTTAGATGCAAATATAGAGTATAACACTTTAAATATGCCAAAGGAAGAATGGTTAAAGCTAAGAAAAAATGGCATTGGTGGAAGTGATGCAAGTAGTATATTAAACTTAAATCCATACAGAAGTAGTGTTAATGTTTATATGGATAAGATAGATGAAAATATAGAAGTAAATAGTAATATGAAAATGATTTTAGGTGAAAAACTAGAGGAATTTGTAGCTAAAGAATTTTGTAAGCAGACTGGAAAGAAGGTAAGAAACTTAAATGGAATGCTTAGAAATCATAAATATCCTTATGCAATAGCAAACTTAGATAAAATAGTAGTTTCAGAAAATGCATTTTTAGAATGTGTGGTAACAAATAGCTTTTGTAAAAAGGATTGGAGTGAGGAAGTTCCTATAAATTATCAAATACAGTGTTATCACTATATGGCTGTAACAGGGGCAACTCATTGTTATGTATGTGCATTAATAGGTAATGAAGATATAAAAATATATAAATTGGATAGAGATCAAGAGCTTATTGATTACATTATGGAAAAGGAAGAGGAGTTTTGGAAAAAATACATATTAGGAGATGAAATACCACTTCCTGATGGTAGCGAGGATTATTCTAAGTTTCTTAAAAATAGATATAAAAATATTGATGAAAAGCCATTAAATTTATTTATAGAAAGTAAGAAGCTTTCAAAGTTAGATACTTTAAACGATATGTTAAAAGAAATAAAGCTAGAAAAAAGTAAGATAGAACAAGAAATACAAAGTATGATGAAAGAGCACGAAGTAGCTTATGTTGGGGATAGAAAGATAAGCTGGAAGTGGCAAAGTAGAAGTACTTTAGATTCTAAAAGATTAAAAAATGATTATCCAGATATAGTTAAAGATTATATGAAAACTACAGAAACTAGAGTATTTAAGGTAAATTAAAATATTTAAACTAGGGGGATATTA
>NZ_CP048741.1:1489608-1490567 GCF_018336475.1 Romboutsia sp. 13368 | reverse complement strand
GATATTATGGCTATATTTAGAAAATTACACACCGCATTTTGGCAAGATGGAAAGGTTATAGAAGAATTAACTCCAGAGGACAAGTTCTTTTTTATATACTTATTAACTAATCCTGCAACAACTCAAATTGGAATATATCAAATAACTAAAAAGCAAATGTGCTTTGAACTTGGATACTCTATAGAAAGTATAAATGCTTTAATGGATAGATTTGAAAATCATCATAAGCTTATAAAGTACAATCCATATACTCGTGAAATTGGTATAAAAAACTGGGGAAAATATAATTTAGATAGAAGTGGTAAACCTATGTTAGATTGTGTTAAAAAAGAATTAGATGAAGTTTCAGATATATCTCTTATTGAATATGTTAGTAAAGGTATTAAAAAGAAAGAGATAAAAGATATATTTAAAAGCTATATAAATAAGGATAAAGCTGATAATATAGATGATTTATATAAAAGTAATAAACTAAATAACGATACGTACCACGATACGTACCACGATANNGACAAGAAGAAGAAAAAGAAGAAGAAAAAGATAAAGAAGAATATAAAGAAAAAGACATAGATAAAGAAAAAGATATAAAAAACTCTAATGTAGGTAAGTATGCAAAACTATATGAACAAAATATTGGACTTATAAATGGAGTAGCTTATGAGTGGATAAACCATATAAGCGAAGAAATAGATATTGAACTATTTAAAAAAGCCATAGAAATAGCAACAGATAGAGGAAAATGCAATAAAGGCTATATTGGTGGAATTATAAGACAATGGTTAAATAACAATATAAAAACTTATGATGCTTTAAAAGCATATGAATTAAATGTAGGGGGACAATCAAATGATAGAAAATCTAAATATGCCAGAGAATATGAAATTGAGGATGAGCCAATTTATCAAAAACCTACACAAGAACAACTTCAAAGGRCAAGAGAACTATCTAAAGAGTAATAA
>NZ_CP048741.1:1488782-1489587 GCF_018336475.1 Romboutsia sp. 13368 | reverse complement strand
TAATAATGAAAAGTTAGAATTAGATTCTTTAAAAACATATAAATGTACTAAGTGTAGAGATTTAAGATTTATATTAAAAGATAATGAAGCAATACCTTGTACTTGCAAAGCCCTACGTGAAGCTGAGGAAATACTATTAAGTAGTGGTATAAGTGAAGAATTTAGAAGAAAGAATTTTGACAACTTTGATTACTCATATAGTATGGAAGTATGTGAGGCATTTAGTAAAGCTAAGGAATATGCAAAAAACTTTGATATAAACTTAAAAGATAATAGCTCTATAATATTTGTTGGACAAGTTGGTGGCGGTAAATCTCATTTATCTATGGCAATAGCTAATTCTCTTATGAAAAATGGAGTAGGTGTTTTATATATGAGTTATAGAGATAGTATTATAAGTCTTAAGCAAAATATGATGGATGAGGAGTATTATAGAAAAGCTATTGGTAGATTTAAAAATGCAAAGGTTTTGTTAATTGATGATTTGTTTAAGGGTAGTATTAGTGGTAGTGATGTTAATATAATGTTTGAGATTATTAATTTTAGGTATTTGAATAGTTTGCCAGTGATTGTTAGTTGTGAGAAGAGTATTGATGAAATTATGAAGATTGATGAGGCTATAGGTAGTAGGCTTTATGAGATGAGTAATGGGTATGTGGTAAGTCTTAGTGGTAGGAGGTTGAATTACAGAATGTATAAAAGAAGCTAGTCATTTTGACTAGCTTTAAGTAGGTGTCGGTAAAATTGACAGTGTATATTAAATTGTGAATTATTCTCATTTTTTTCATTTTATATCATCCCACTT
>NZ_CP048741.1:1488566-1488772 GCF_018336475.1 Romboutsia sp. 13368 | reverse complement strand
TGGTAATAATTCTTACTTTTTTTGTGAATTTTCACATATATAKCMTATTGTATGGTATAATACTCAATAAGAAACTGCAATCTATGAGTGGTGGTTTCATATAGTCCTAGTTCCTACAGCAAGTAGGAAGGAGRTGCAATTCTATATGGAACTAATGATAAATTTTATTATAGGARCTATAAGTTCTATTTGTGTTGGTTTAATTA
>NZ_CP048741.1:1485549-1488558 GCF_018336475.1 Romboutsia sp. 13368 | reverse complement strand
AGTTTTATATATGATAAAATAAAAAACCACTTATCTATTGGCCGTAGAAAAAGTGGTTTTGAATTTGAAGTAAAATTCAAATTCTATAAAAAATAGTCTATACTAGAAACCACTACTCTATACCACTAGATTGTAGTTTCTTTTTTGTTTAATNNNGTAAGGTATACAATTTAGGTGGAATAGGCAACTATAAAGGTAAATTAACATAAGTTAATATAAGATAAATGAAAAGATGGCGATATGCCATCTTTTTATTATTCACAGATTATTCAAATTCAAGATTGTATTAAACCTAGTCTAAATTTAATAATGTATTACAAATATTTTCTGCAACAGTATAACAATAATCATAATTACTGCAAACATCCTCAACTAAAGAATTAGATATAAAATCAATCTCAACTAGCATAGCTGGCATATTGCTTTTTCTTAAAACTGCAAAGCTTTTAGAAATCTTAACACCACGATTAGGTGTATTTAAAGCTTTAGATAAATTACTACAAATACTTTTAGCAGTATTATAAAGTCTACTAGACTTATCATAAACCCAAACCTCACAACCACGGGCATTTCTATTAGAAAAAGAATTCATATGTAAACTTATAAAATAATCACAATTATACTTATTAGCCTTATTAGTTCTATAACTTAAAGAATAATAAGTATTATCACACCTTGTAGTTATAACAGTATGATTATTATCTTCAAGCATAGACTTTAAAATTAATCCAATCTTTAAAACAACATTACTTTCAAAAGTACCATTAAAACCAACAGCACCGCTATCCTTACCACCATGACCAAAGTCTAAATAAAACTTCACCACTTATCACCTCATACTTATAATATTTTTAGATAATTCATTAATACTATCAGTTAAAGTCTGAAGCTTTCCTTCAATGCGAATTAGTAAATACATACTAAGAGCAATTGGAAAACCAACAGAAGCTATAATATTTTGTATATCTGAATGCATAAATTCCTCCTTTACAACAAAAGGCCAAGTATAAACTTGACCTTTTAAATATTTAAGTAAAGTAATTCTATAACACTAAATCATATGGTGTAGTGTCTGTAACAACTACCTTTGCACTAACAGCATTAGCAATATCAGCTCCACCTGGGGCAAATATGTTTTTAGAAACTACTAAGTACATAGCACTCTTTATTTCAGATTCAGTTATATCCTCTCTTGGGTCATCTATTGATAAAGAAACAGTTTTATCATCAGTAGTTTTAAAAGTCATAATTAATCTTTTGTTTACATTAGTATCCATAATATATTCCTCCTAATAATTTAATTTTTAAGCTAGTGTAGTGTTGTCTATTTTTATAGTTTCTAAAACTTCATACTCTTGAAGAGCCATTAAGCTTTCTGCAACGTCATATACATCTTGAGCATTTGCATCGTGTTTTAGATTTGAGAAAGTTTTGCTTCTAACTTTGGTTTTACCATCAACCATTCCTAAATCTAATTTAACTTTTAAACTTGAAGGGTTCTTAGCTTCAACAACTGCCATTTAACCCACCTCCTTATATATTTTTAAGATTTTTTGTAAATCTTAAGTTAAGTATAGGTTATAGGTGTTATCAAAATATAGTAAAGAAGTTTAGAAGTTTTTGACAAAGGTAAAAGTAGTGTAAGTATTGAAATATTAAGGTATGGAGGTGGTTTTGTGATAGATAAGTTAAGTATTGATGATGTACCTGAGAATTTAAAGGGTGTGGCTTGTGCTATTGGTATTGATGCTTTTAGAAATCTTATTAAGTGTGCTGGTGGTACAAGCTTGTATTTGCCTAGTATTAGGTGTATTAGTAAGCCTGTTAGAGATAGGCTTATTAGGGAGAGTTTTTGTGGTGATTATAGGGAGATGGCTTTAAGGTTTGGGATTAGTGAGGTTAGTGTTAGGAAAATTGTTAGTAAAAAGAGTTAAACCGTTGGGATATATCCAACGGTTTTATTTATTTAAAGTTTTTTAAAAGTCCTATAACCTTACCTATAATTTTAAAATTATTACTAGATATAGATATACAATCATCATCACTATAAAGTTTGYAATCATCATTATCTTTTACAATTTTTCTTATACATGAAAATTCATTATACAAGAGAATCAAGTATAAACATGAATTTTCAAATTTANNNNGAGGAAACTTAATATATGGATATAATATTTTAGGTAATGATGACAAAATATTAAATATATTAGTTATAAATTCATATGACACAAAGGATAAATGGGAACAGTATATATCTAAAGGTATAGATGATACCTTAAAAGAATTAAAAATGAAAGACTTAGAAATAGATATAGAATTTGAATATTTAGATATAAGGAAAAGAAATGATAAAGAATATTTACAATCATTTAACAAATTACTAAATACAAAATATCAATATAAAGATATCGATATAGTCCTTACTGTAGATGATGAAGCCTTTGACTTTGTAAAACCACAAGTATTAAATCCTGATAGCATATTCTACCATAAACAAATAATATGTATAGGAGTAAATAAAGATATTGAGATTAGTGGAGAATATAAAAGATATATAACAGGTATAGTATCATCAAATAAAGAACCATTATTACTTAATACAATACTAGACCTTAATCAACAAGTGAATACTATAAATATTATACTTGATACTTATGATTATTCTAATATTGTAAAAGAAAGAGTATTATTTTCGMATAGCTTATTATTTAGAAATATAAAAATTAATTTTATACAATCTAATTATATTGAAGATATAAAAGAGCAACTTAAAAAAGTTAATGGAAAAAATCAAGCAAATATAATTGTTGGGTCATTTATATCTAAGCAAGATAAGTCATATATAACACCTGATGATGTAGTAAAAGATATAAAAGATATAACTGAAAATCCTATATATACAAATAACTATGCATATATATATAGTGGTGTAATAGGAGGATATGTAAATATACCTGAAAAGCAAGGTGAATATGCTATTAAAGAAATGTACAGTATACTAAATGGAAA
>NZ_CP048741.1:1483196-1485460 GCF_018336475.1 Romboutsia sp. 13368 | reverse complement strand
AGATTCCTAAAAATAGTATTATAATAAACAAGCCTGTGTATGGATTATTAATACCAAAATCATTAAAATTGGTAGTATATTTGGGAACTAGTTTAATAATAGCGATAGGATTTTATGTGGTATATATACTTATATCAGAAAAAAGAAAATCAATAAAAAATAGAAAGCTTTATGAAAATGCAAAAGAAAGAGAAAAATTAAAAACAGATTTTATAGTAAATATGAGTCATGAACTTAGAACTCCTCTTAATGTTATATTAAGTACAAGCAAAGTAATGGATTTAAAGATAAATAAAAATAATTATGATAATGAATATTTATTAGAAAAATTAGAACAGATAAATAAAAATTCAAATAGATTATTAAAGTTAGTAAATAACCTTATAGATATAACAAAATTTGAATATGGAAGCTATGAATTAAAATTAGAAAATATAAATATAGTGGAAGTTGTAGAAGATATAGTACAAGCTAGTGTGGATTATTCAACTTGTAAAGATATTGATTTAATATTTGATACAGAGGATGAAGAAATAATAACTGCTATAGACAAAGATAAGATAGAAAGAGTAATACTTAATCTATTATCTAATGCTATAAAATTTACTGATAAAGATGGGATTATATATGTATATATAAAAAGGATAGATAATAGTGTATCTATAAGTGTTCAAGATAATGGAATAGGAATACCTAAAGATAAGCTAGATGAAATTTTTAATAGATTTTATCAAGTTTCAGATACACTTAAAAAACATGAAGAAGGTAGTGGTATAGGACTTTGTATAGTTGAAGAAATAATAAATCTTCATGGTGGAAAAATAAATGTAACTAGTAAAGTAAACGAAGGAACTAATTTTGAAATAATACTTCCTATATATATAGTAGAAAATAGCTTTAAAAGTGTAGAAATAAAAGATATAAATCAATCTGTAAAGCTTGAAATGTCTGATGTTGATACAAAAGAAGTTTAATATTAGGTGCCTTGATAGGCACTTTTTTATTATCATAAATGCATAAATGAAAGCCATATTGTATATATTTTAGAATTTAGATATAATTATAYTAATNATWAAGAATATAAGGTTAAAATTATAATCAATATAGTGTAACGTTTATATTTCAATCTTTAAGTTTAATTATATATAATCAAATAATATAATCAAACTAGAATCACAATATAAAAACCACATCCATATACTTATTAATAGTAAATGAATGTGGTTTTTATGTTACTTTGCTAAACTACTCTCAACTTCGCATTATATTAATATTGTAMACTTTTATATAATTATATTAATATAATTTTATATAGGAGATTATTATGAGTAAATCTAAAAATGAAAAAAGCAATATAATATATGAAGATGGCTTTTTCATGGGAAAAAATGAGATGAAAATTTTTTATAGAAGTTTTGAGATAGAAAGTAGCAAAAGCGTAATAGTTATATCTCATGGAATTTGGGAAAGTATTGAGAAATATAGAGAATTTATAAAAACATTAAATAAAAATAATTATTCTGTGTATATAATGGAGCATAGAGGACATGCTCGATCTGGTAGGTTAGGAATAGACAGTAGCCAAATAAATGTTGAAGATTTCAATTACTATGTTGAAGATTTAAAAACATTCTTAGATAGCATAGTAGTTCCAAATTTAAATAATAGAAAATTATATCTATATGCACACTCTATGGGAGGAGCTATAGGAGCTTTATTTTTAGAAAAATATAATAATTATTTTGAAAAAGCTATATTAAATGCTCCTATGATGGATATAAATACTGGAAAGTATCCTAAGATATTTTCAAAAGTAATATCTAAATTATTTTGTATGATAGGTTTGGGCAACAAGTATTTATTTGGTCAAGGTCCATTTAATGCTAATCCAGATTTGAAAGAATCTGGTACTAGTTCAGATAAAAGATATAATTCATATTTTTATAAACAGTTAGAGCATAAAGAATTACAAACTGCAGGAGCATCTTTTAATTGGTTGAATCAATCATTTAAGGGTATTAAAGAAATTTTTAAAGAAGAAAATATAAAGAATATAAATGCAGAGATACTTTTATTTCAAGCTGGAAAAGATTTATTTGTAAAACCTGAAGGACAAAATAAGTTTACATCTTTAGTTAAAAGCTGTAAACTTATAAAAATTGAAGATTCTAAACATGACATATATAGAGAAAAAGACGAAATATTTAAGAAGTATATTGAAAAAGTTCTAGAATTTTACGAAATATATTGAAAAAATGGAAAAA
>NZ_CP048741.1:1478540-1481780 GCF_018336475.1 Romboutsia sp. 13368 | reverse complement strand
ACTTATRCCATTTATATTTTTATTATTAATAGCACTTGGGTACTTTGTAGCACTACAAGTAAAAAAAGAACCAATGATAAGTGGTAGTGGAATACCTCAAGTAGAAGGTACTTTAACTAGAAGATTAAAAATGAATTGGTTTACTATTTTATACAATAAGTTTATAGGTGGACTTATATGTTTAGCCGTTGGATTATCGGTAGGTAGAGAGGGTCCATCAGTTCAGATGGGAGCTTGTATAGGAGAAGGTATATCAAAGGGATTTAATAAATTAGAAAATGAAGAAAAATATCTTATAACCAGTGGAGCAAGTGCAGGTTTATCAGCTGCATTTAATGCACCATTATCAGGGGTTATATTTGCTTTAGAAGAAGCTCATAAAAATTTTTCACCTTTGGTTTTGTTATCAGCTATGGTAGCATCTTTGGCAGCTGACTTTGTATCTAAACAATTTTTTGGAATAAACCCATCATTGATGTTTGAAGGAATGACATCTTTACCTTTAAAATATTATTGGACACTTATAATATTAGGCGTAACAATAGGAGTTAGTGGAGTTTTATTTAATAAAGGTATTTTAAAAACTCAAAGTATGTTTAAAAATAGTAAGTTGAGCACTGAGGTAAAAATAATAATACCATTTGTAGTAACAGGAATAGTAGGATTAATATCACCTATATTATTAGGTGGAGGTCACGAGCTTATAATAAGCTTACAAGAAAGTAATCTTACTATAATAACCTTATTAATATTTATAATARTTAAATTTTTATTTACATTTATAAGTTTTGGTTCGGGAGTTCCAGGTGGTATATTTTTTCCCTTATTAGCATTAGGAGCATTAGTTGGAAATGTAGTTGGTCTTATAGCTATATTATATTTAGGAGTWCCAAGTATTTACTTAGTAAACTTTATAGTAATAGCTATGGCCGGACATTTTGCAGCAATAGTAAAAGCACCTATTACAGCTATTGTATTAATATCTGAGATGACAGGCTCACTAGAGCATTTATTATCTCTTTCTATAGTTGTATTAATTGCTCAATTAACTTCTGACTTATTAAAATCTCATCCTATATATGAAAGTTTATTAGATAGAATATTGAGTAAAGGTACTCATAAGTATGAAGGAAATAGTAAGAAAACTTTATTAGAAGCAGCAGTCCATATGAATAGTTATATAGATGGTAAGCGTATAAAAGATATTCCATGGCCAAGTAATTGTTTAGTTGTTGCTATTACTAGGGGAGATATTGAAATATTACCAAATGGTTCAACTGAAATATTAGCAGGAGACTATTTGACTTTTATGACTGATCAAAAAAGTTCCTATGATATATTAGAAAAGGTAATTAAGTTAGCACAACAATAAGTATTTCTTTAGTTTTATTATAATTTTGAGATTATTAATAAGGTAAATATTAACATGATTATTAAAGAKATTTTCCAAAAGTATATTTTTTTATGTAAATATTAAGATTTTTATATAATTTATATGGATTGATATTAGGCAAAACATCACAACTAAATAAGAAATACTATAAGTTTTATTAAATAATAAAAATTTCTTAGGAAATAATTTTGATTTAAATTAAATGAGTTAGAAGTAAAAATAAATAATAGATTTGATTGTATGTAGATTATGTTTTACTATATTTAGATAAATATAAAAATAACTGTACCTTATTGATTAAAAGGTACAGTTGTTTTTTATACTATATAGAAAAATTATAAAGCATTTATTTCTTCATAAGTATCAACAGGTTTATTTTCCTTTTGAGATTTCTTAGATAAGTATATAAAGAAACTTACACATAATATAATCTGAACAAAAGTAGATGCAGGCGTTGCTAATCCTACTTTAAATAAAGATACAGGCTCTAATTTACTCATAAGATAAGATACTGGTATTCTTACAAGGAATGCACCTAAAACTCCTTGTATCATAACAAATGTTGTTTGTCCGCAACCATTGAAATAACCGACCATACAGAACATTATAGCTGTAAATAAACAGTCAACTCCATAAGATTTCATATAATCCCAAGATGCTAATATAACAGCTTCATCTTTAGTAAATATTTGAGAAAGTAAATTTCCATGGAAGAATGTAAGATAAAACATTACAACTCCGCAACATAAAGAAACTGATACAGAATAAATAAGAACTTTTTTAGCTCTATCATATTTTTTAGCACCATAGTTTTGAGCAACAAATGCAGATACTGATTGAGAGAATGATAATGGTATAAGCATTATAAATCCAACAAGTTTTTGAGCGACACCCATACCTGCTGATGCAACTACTCCCATTGAGTTACCTATCATCATAATAACTAAGAAGGATAAGTTTACAAGAACACCTTGTATAGATATTGGTGCACCAAATTTAATTATCTGTGAAGTTAAAGGTTTATGGAACCTAATACTATTTTTAGAAAATTCAAAAGGAACTCCATTTCTTTTTATTAATATTAAAGATAAGATAACACTAACTGCTTGAGCAAGTATTGTAGCATAAGCAGCTCCTAATGATGCCATATTAAACCAACCTACAAATATTAAGTCACCTATAATATTTACAATACATGCTATAAATACTGTAATAAGTGGTGTTTTTGAATCTCCAAGTCCTCTGAATACTCCACCGATAACATTATAAGCAACTATAAAAATAGAACCCATACCACATATTTTTAGATATGATACAGTACTATCGAAAGCTTCAGCTGGTGCTTGCATTAAACTTGTTATAAATGATGAGAAAATAACTATAATTATAGTTGTAATTACAGCTATAATAGCAAATATAGAAATACCACTTCCTACAACGTTTCCAGCATCCTTTCTATTTCCTTCACCAAGCTTTTGACCTATTAATATGGTAATACCCATAGTAAGTCCATTAATCATTGATGTTATAGAAGCCATTATTTGACTTCCAGTTGAAACAGCAGATACATCAGCAGAAGTACCAAATTGTCCAACTATAAGTAAGTCAACAGCACCATACATTGTTTGTAAAAATAATGCCATTAATATTGGAATTGTAAATTTTACTAAAGGTGATAATATTTTACCTTCWGTAAAATTAGATACTTTTCCCATTTCAATCTCCTTTTTATTAAGTTTTGCACAAAACTATATATATAATAACCACTAAATTTTAATCTGATTATTCTAGGTTATTTCTTATTTTATCAAGTACTCTATAAAATACATTTATTTCTTCTAATGTTA
>NZ_CP048741.1:1476278-1478041 GCF_018336475.1 Romboutsia sp. 13368 | reverse complement strand
TTAGATTTAATTACAAAGATACTAATGCTATTAAGGAGAGCTATGAAAATAAATAGTTTTGTAAGAAGATTATATACAAAAAAGACAGATAATAAACTATCCGTCTTTTKAAGTATTTAAATTAAACTATAAATNATAAGAACTACAATCTGTAGTTTGGTCTTCAACTGAAGAATCTGTGTTTTCTATAGTATCTTGATCTACTGAAGAGTCTTGTTGAACATTTTCATTAATAGTAGAGTTTTCTTCTAATGAATTAACATCTTCATTTGTAGCATTATCATTTAATTCATCTTCTTGTAAATTAGTATTATCATTGTTGTTATTTTCTTCTACTTCATTAGAATTGTTATTGAATAAGTCAGTAAACCAATTCCATATTTTTGCAAAGAATCCTTCAACTTCTTCATTTGATGGAAGATTTATAGTTGATTTATCTGTAGCATCTATTTGTGCATCTTCACCAAGAATACTATCGTTAGTATTTTCAAGTATACTACTTGAATCTGTAGTTTCGCTAGAGAATATTCCTTTGAACCAATCACCTATGCCAGTGAAGAAATCCTTTATTGAATCAAAGAAACCATTATCTACACTTTCACCCATAGCTTCTAAGTTTTCACTAACAACATCAGAAACACCTTTAAGTGCATTTTTCATTTCACTATAATCGTAATCTTGTTCAGATATTTTTCCCATTAAGCTTTCAAGCTTAGCCATTTGTTCATCACTTAAAGTTACATTGTAATTATTTACTACATTATTTATAGTTTCAGCTATTTGAACAGTATCTTTAGTATTATTTTTTATTATCTCTGTTTTTACATCGTTAACTATACCAGTAGCTTTGTCTTGACCTATCTCATCACCTAAATCTCCAGTAGTTATTAATTCTTCTGAAGCTAGTTCTTTTTTATCTTCTTCTAAAGGCTTTCCAGTAGCATCTTCAAATGCTTTCATTATACCAGTTAATGCACCAGTCCCAGAAACTGGGAAATTAGCAGCTATAACAACGTCAGCATCAGTAAGGCCAGCTGTAGATAGTGTAGTAGCAACCATTGAAGGTGTTACCCAAGTTATATTAGCAGTTTTAACGTTTATACCACTCCCTGATTTTGTAGGCTCAACATAAGCACAAGAGTAAGTTTTCTTTCCAAGTTGAGCTTCAGATGCAACCCCTTGTAAGTATTTTCTTTCTTCTTGGTTGTTAACTTCAAGTAATACAACCTCATCTTTGTTAACACCGAAATATTTTAACATTGTATTCTTTTGCTCTTGTGTTAAGTTTGCCCCAAGAGTTACAACTCTAGCACCATCTGCAAATACAAGTCCTAAGCTTGATAAGCTAAGTACTGCAGTAAGAGTTAAAGTTATAAATCTTCTTCTAAAATTATTTAATTTTTTATTCATAAATTTCATTCCTTTCAACTTTTAAAAAGTTAAACCATAATATTGCCCCATTACATTATACTATAAATTGTTTTTATGAAAAAGCAAATTACAAATTTGTAATAAGTATACAAAAAAGGTTGCTTATAAGCAACCTTTTTATAATTTATAGATTAGATAACTATATATAAATTTGGCTAGGATTTTATCCTATGAACATTTGAGTCCAGTATAGTGTTCCATTAGAATCTTTAGCTATACCAACACCAAGCTTAGTAAAGCTAGAGTTTAGTATATTTGCTCTGTGACCAGAAGAATTCATCCATGCGTTCATAACTTCTTGTGGAGTTCTTTGTCCTTTTGCTATATTTTCT
>NZ_CP048741.1:1475674-1476127 GCF_018336475.1 Romboutsia sp. 13368 | reverse complement strand
TACTAAGYTTAGTAAAGCTAGAGTTTAGTATATTTGCTCTGTGACCAGAAGAATTCATCCATGCGTTCATAACTTCTTGTGGAGTTCTTTGTCCTTTTGCTATATTTTCTCCTGCACTTCTATATGATATACCGAATTCTTTCATCATATCAAATGGAGAACCATAAGTTGGAGAAGTATGATCAAAGTAGTTTTTGTTTATCATATCTTGAGATTTTTTTGTTGCTACACTTGATAAGCTATAATCAAGAGTTAAAGGAGATAAACCTTTTTTAGATCTTTCTTTATTTACTAATTCAAGAACTTGTTGTTGATAAGAAGAGAAGTCTGAATTGTTTGTATCTGGAGTAGTACTTGGCTTTTCTTCTGTAGAACCTGAATTATTTTCAGTATTATTGTTGTTGTTACTATTGTTATTGTTATTTTCATTACCTGGTGTACTTGGAGTAGTAC
>NZ_CP048741.1:1475222-1475664 GCF_018336475.1 Romboutsia sp. 13368 | reverse complement strand
ATTAGTATTTGGTACATCTGGTGTAGCTTCTGGCTTAGAAGGTACATTTGGACAACTTGGAGTTAAAGGTAATTCAAATTTAACACCGTTAACACATATGTATACTTTTCTGTAAACCATAGTTTTTTTACATGTATTAGTTTTTATACAAGTATTTTTTGATAGAGCATGTACTGGTAGCATACTAGATGCTGTTAACATAGTTATTGCTCCTACTGATAATAGATTTTTTATTTTTCTATTCATATAAACACCTCTTTAGATTTAATTTGTTACTTTATTGTAACTTGCATTTTTTAGGGGGTAACCCCTTGCATATACTTATGTTAACATAAATGTTACAATTTTGTAACCGTTAATAAATGTAATAAAATGAATAAAAATGAATAGAAACCAAAAAATATATAAAAAATAATTAAATGTAAATAGATAATTAAATATA
>NZ_CP048741.1:1472885-1475046 GCF_018336475.1 Romboutsia sp. 13368 | reverse complement strand
TTAAGTTAGAATTTTGTATTAAAATATTGAAAAAAATAAGAAATATATTATAATATGAAAATAGGTAAAATATAGATATTTATATCTATAAGCTAGAAAGGATAATAGATATGTCAAAGCAATTAGTAAAAGAAAGAGTTATAAAGTATTTAATGGAGGACTTACTAGTACCGCATGATATGATAGATACTGATGTGCCATTATCAGAGTTTGAAGAAGGTGCAGAAGGTATAATAGATATAATAGTAAGCGTTAAAGATAACGAAGACTACTTAGTTCCAGTTATGTTAGTTAGCTGCTTAGATGAAGATGTAGAACTAGAAGGTGAAGTAGTACAAAAGCAAATAGACTTCTTAGAAGATGTTGATAATATAACTACAGCAGGTAGAATAATATTAACTAACGGAGATCAAATGATGTATGCTGATTGGACTGGAGAAGAGTACGATACAGAAGCAGCTCTTCCAACATATGAGCAAATGGAAAAAGAATTATTTGAAATGGAAAAATTAGTTAACGAACACAATCACCATGGATGCGGATGTGGATGTGGAGACCACCATCATCATGAAGAAGAACATGAATGCTGTGGAGGACANNNTCATGAAGAAGAACATGAATGCTGTGGAGGACATGGACATCACGGACATGACCATGATTGTGGATGTAAACACTAATAAATAAATACATACGAACTTGACTATACATCTCAATAATGTTATTATAAATATGTTAAAAATTCTATATAAAAACCGTAAATGTTGGGGCAAAAACAAAGGATTTATTAATATAGGGATTTATAGCGTCGTTCGATTAGAAAAGACTACTTTTATAGTAGTCTTTTTTTATTTTATTCTAAATATAAAAAGCATATTAATANTAAAGTAAAGTGAATTTTTATAAAAAATATAAATAAAAAAAGGAAATTTGATAGTTGAGGTAGAATAATATACTAACAAACTTATTGACATTTAAATTAAATTGAGTGACATATTTTCAAAAAAGCTATCATACTATAGATGTAGATGAAGCTAGAGAAAGATAATATCTCTCAATTAACAAACTATATGTATAAAAGGGGTTAGATTATGGAGGCTAAAAAAGAACAGACTTATGAAAGTTATATTTATTCCGATTCATCAAGTGCATCTAATACTATGAAAATGTATTTAAAAGAAATAGAAGAATACCAAATGTTATCTGCTAAAGAGGAAGTAGAATTAGCTAAAGCTATAATTGACTCCTCAGAGGAAGCAAAGGAAAAATTCATAAATGCAAATTATAGATTAGTTGTGAGTATTGCTAAAAAATACAGAAAAGAAAGTGTAGATATGCTTGATTTAATCCAAGCAGGGAATCTTGGACTTATAAAAGCAGTTGAAAAGTACGACTATAAAAAAGGATTTAAGTTTAGTACTTATGCAACTTGGTGGATAAAGCAAAGTATAACAAGATATATAGATGATTGTGAAAATACTATTAGGATACCAGTTCATCTTCATCAAAGAATAAATTTTGTAAAAAGAAAAAAACAAGAACTTGCAAATGTACTTCAAAGAGATCCTAGTATGGAAGAACTTGCTGAAGCTTGCGAACTTGATGTCGATAAAGTTTTAGATATATTAAAAAGAGATAAAAATATAGTATCTCTTGATACTCCAATAAAAGAAGATGAAGACAGTAGTCTAGTTGAGTTTATACCTTCTGATGCACACTTTGGGGACGTTGTAATTCATGAGGTTGAACAAAAAAACTTAAGAGAAAAAATTGAAGAAGTACTAACTGGTCTTAGCGATCAAGAACAACAGGTTCTTAGAATGAGATTTGGACTTGATGATGATACGCCTAAAACTTTAGAAGAAATAGGTAGAGTATTTGGCGTTACTAGAGAGAGAATAAGACAAATCGAAGCTAAGGCTATACGTAAGCTAAGACATCCAAGTAGACTTAAGTTACTTAAAAACTTCTATTAATTAACACCAAAGGTGGGAAATGTTTTCCACCTTATTTTTATTATCTTTAAGTAAATAGTAGCACATATTGATTTATATCGCATCTAAAATATAAGTAAAATTCAAAAAGAATAGTAATAAAAATTAGGCTATGTTAGCTTTCTTTGTGATAAATGCAATATAAMAWTASCAATAAATAACTGTTTATA
>NZ_CP048741.1:1472741-1472876 GCF_018336475.1 Romboutsia sp. 13368 | reverse complement strand
ATTAAAAACAAAGGTGGGAAATGTTTTCCACCTTATTTTTATTATCTTTAAGTAAATAGTAGCACATATTAATTTATATCGCATCTAAAATATAACTAAAATTCAAAAAGAATAGTAATAAAAATTAAAATAATA
>NZ_CP048741.1:1470290-1472555 GCF_018336475.1 Romboutsia sp. 13368 | reverse complement strand
ATTAACTAAATATTAAATATAAGTAAGGAGGGGGTATATGAAGCTTATATTAAATGAAGATGAACCTATATTTATTCAAATATCAAAAGCTATCGAAGATGAGATATTAACAGGTAGTATAAAAGAAGAAGAACAGGTTCCTTCAACAACAGAATTAGCAAGATTATATAATATAAACCCAGCAACAGTTTTAAAAGGAATGAATATATTAGTAGATAAAAATATTTTATATAAAAAAAGAGGGTTAGGTATGTTTGTAAGTAGTGGAGCAAAAAACACTATAAAACTTCTAAGAAAAGAAAGCTTTAAAAATAAGGTAATAAAAAACTTAATAGAAGAAGCTGATAAGTTAGAGATAAATAAAGAAGAATTATTAGAAATGATAAAAGAATATAACGGAGGAAATTAAATGGGTATAGCTATAAAGGTTAAAAATATAAGTAAGAGTTTTAATGATAACTTGATACTTGATGATATATCAATAGACTTTTATGAAAATAAAATATATGGTTTGCTTGGAAAAAATGGAGTAGGAAAAACAACTTTATTAAATATAATAGCGAAACAGCTAATTTGTAAAAATGGTACAGTAGATATATTTGGTGAAAATATAAATAAAAGTGATGATGTATTAGATAAACTTTGCATAGTAAGAGAAAAAGAGTTTCCAAATAGGGATAAAAGTATAAGAGAAATATTTGATATTTACTCATATTTTTATAAAGACTATGACAAAAAACTAGAAAAATATTTATGTACTCATTTTGAAATATCACCTGATAAGACATATAGAAAACTATCAAGGGGTATGAAAAGTATAGTATCTAATATAATAGGAATATGTTCTAATGCTCCTATAACAATATTTGATGAACCTACAATAGGTCTTGATGCAGATAACAGACAGGAGTTTTATAAGATACTATTAGATAGTTATATTAAAAATCCGAGAACAATAATAATATCAACTCACCTTATAAATGAAGTAGAAAATCTAATTGAAAATGTAGTAATAATAAACAAAGGCAAAGTAATAGTTGACGATAATATAGATAATATAAGCCAAAAATCATTTTACATAAGTGGACATAAATATGACTTAGAAAAACTACTATGCTTGAAAGATAAAACACCAGACAAAGTTTTTGGATCTAATGAGATTTATAAATATTATGGACATATAAATGAAGATGATTTAAAGCTCGTAGAAAGTTTAAATATAAATATAGAAACTATGAACTTACAAGATATGTTTGTTCATCTTACTAAAAGGGGGGATAAGTGTGAATAAATTAATGCCGTATTTTAGATTAATGAAAAAAGCTACAATAATTATGATATTAATAACACTTTCAATAGTAATAACTAATGATGGTAGAGAGATACTAACAGGGTTTAAACATTCATTAGTTGAAGATGGACATTTATTATTTAAAAGTCAGATATATACTATGACAGCTATATTAATGTTTATACAAGGTATATTTCTTTCATATAAACAATTTAATATAGCAATGAATATCAAAGCAGATAGAAAAAGTTATATAAAAGCAACAATAATTTCTACAATAGTACTTGGTTTAGGATTTGCTATATTTACAGTTTTATGGGAGTTTATTTTAAAGTTTATAGTTGAGACTGTTTCAGGAAAGCCGGCTGTTATACTTAGTGATTCAGCATACTTTGTAGACACTATAGTAGTTTTTTTAAATAGTTTATCTGGAATGGGTGCATCAACATTGGTTACATTTTCTGATTTAAGTATAGGTATGTTCATAATGGATATATTAGGACAATTTTTAACTTTACTTATGTATTCATCTGTAGGATTATTACTTGGAAGTATATTATATAGATTAAAAAAGAGTACATCAGTAATAATATTTTTAGTTATACCTACAATAGTTATAACTTTAGGGTTAACTTTTGTCATACTTAATACAGATTTATTTACAGATTATATATCTATTAATTTAGGGAAAATTTTATTTTTCATTATGAACATAAATATAAGGTTAATTATAAAACTATTGACTATAATAATATCTTTAATTTCTTCAGTACTACTTCTAAAAAATGCACCCATAAAAGAATATGCACATGATTTAATATAAGGCTGTTTATACAGCCTTTTAGAATGCATAAAGTTCTTTAAAATATTTATATATCATATAATATAGAACCTATATAGTTAATAAAAAGGAATGGTAATATGTACAAAAGTAGATACGTTGAACTAAAAAAATTAATGAATATAATTAATAG
>NZ_CP048741.1:1465376-1470236 GCF_018336475.1 Romboutsia sp. 13368 | reverse complement strand
AAAAATTAATGAATATAATTAATAGCTTAAATGAGGARCTATATTTATTAAAAAAAGATATAAATAGTAATCTAAATAATAAATCTAGTAATTTAGTTTCATATATAGAAGAAGAATTAAAAGAAAATACTAAAAGTATAAAAGAATTAGAAAATCCATTTTTATTATTTATAATGGGATGTGGAAATTATGGAAAATCAACTCTTATAAATGCTATTTTACAAGATAGAATAATCGAAACTAGTGACATACCAAATACATGGAAACTAGATTTATTTATTAAATCTAACAATGAAAAAATGGAAATAACATATAATGATGAAAGAAAAATTGTAAAAAGTATAACTAATGGCAACAAAATATTAAAAGAAGAAGAGAATAAATTTAAAATATCAAAAAAGAAAATATCTAAAAAAATATTAAGTTGTAAAGATAGGTTAAGTAAAAATAAATTAAAAGAATACAAAATTGAACAAGAAAAATTACATCTATATAAATCAGATATAGAACAAATYAAATACTATTTAAAAGATAAGAAAATACTTAATGACTTTACAATAGTAGATACCCCAGGACTTAATCAAACATTATTAAAAAATACAATAGAGCGTATGAATAAATACTACAAAAAAGCAGATGGAGTTATATGGTTAATAGATGCTCAAAATATAGTATCAAAAGAAACTAATAAGCTAATAGAAGAAATTAATAAAATAGATAATTTACATGAAAAAAAATTTATATGTGTAGTTAATAAAATAGATATAATAAAAAATGATGAAGATTTGAAAAGAATAAAAGAAAAAGTAAATGATATATATAAAGATAAATTTAATGATATAGTTTATATATCATCATATGATGCCTTAAATGGATTTATAAACAAAAATGAAGAGTTAATATATAAAAGTAATATAAATAGCTTATATAAATCTATAGAAGTTAATTTTACAAGTGTATGTGAGAAAAAACAAATAGATTCTAAGTATAAAAACTTATCTATAATGAAAAATAATATACTAGATAAAATATATTCATATAAAAGAAATCTATATAAGGATATATCAAATTACAATGAAGTTAATTTTGAATTAAATAAAAAGTGTGAGGAGATATACTTATATGTRTTAAATCATATAGATAAGATTAAGAAAAAAAATATATACAATAAAGAAGATTTTAATAACTTAATAAAAAGTATAGAAAATTTAGAGAAACAGTGTAGTCTAGATTTAGAAAAGATGTATAATACTTTAATAAAAAAAATAAATTATACTAATAGTAATAAAAATTATATAAATACAAATGTTTATTTTTCAAAAAGTAAATATTTAATCCTAAATTATAATAATCACACCAATATAAATAAAAATACTAATAAACTATCAAGTTATTTATCAAAACTAGGCAAATCAAACTCCACAAGAACTAATAATTATGAAAATGAATTAAATTATCATATCAGCAAAAACATTACCAAATTAGAAGAAGAAATAAAAACTACATTAAAAGATAAATTAGATTATATCAAAACTGATATCAATAAAGTTAAATACAATAGTTTTAAAGATAAGTATTTAGATTATGAACTTATAAAAAAACATATTAGCTTTTTAGATAATATAGAAAAAATATTAATRAATTTGAGGTGATATTGTGGAAAATATAAGTCGATATATTTATGAAATTAAAGAAAGTTTACTTAATTCGCCCATAAGACAAAGACTATCTCAAAAGGAAATAATACCTTTTAATGATGTAGTATGTGAAGATTTAAATGCTCAAATAGAAAATATAAAAGCATTAGAACATAATCAATATGCTCCTTTAAATGTAGTTATAGTAGGAGAAGTAAAATCAGGTAAATCAAGTCTTTTAAATGCAATTTTAGGGAAAGAAATAAGTGATGTAGATGTATTAGAGGCAACATCATCAGTAATAGAAGTTGTATATGATGAAAATAATGATGTAAGTAAATTTGGAGAACTAACAAGAATTTCTTTAAATTTAGATTACTTAAAAAAAATAAATATAGTAGATACACCAGGAGTTAAAAGTATAACTGAAAATAATGAGAAAAAGACTATAGATTATATTAAATATGCTGATTTAATTTTATTTGTTATAGATGCAACGCACTTAGGTCAAGAAGATACAATAGAAGTGCTAGATTTATTGAGTGAATACAACAAACCAATTATTGGTGTAATTAATAAATGTGATTTATTGAGTGAAAATAGAAGTGAAATTTTAGATTATATAAGTAGTGAATATGGAATTTATATAGATAGATTTTTCATGATATCAGCATATCTTGAATATCAACATAGAATGAGCCAACAAACAATAGCTAAAAGTACAGATATAATAGTATCAAACTATACCGAGCTTAGAGAAAATTTTAAAAAGCTAACTGACTATATAGACTCTATACACAAAAACGCAAATAAAGTAAAAGATAAAAGCATAAAAACATCTATAGAAGGTATAATCCAAAAAGATATAATAGTTCACAATGATTACAATAAAAGCATAAGTATACTAATAAATGAGCTTAAAAAATATGAACGACTATTACAAAATAAAAGAGATTATATAAATGCTAAAATGGAATTTGAAATAAATGATTGGATAGATAGAATATTTTTAAGTGATGAAGTTAAAAAAATCGAAGAAGATATAAAAATAGCTAATGCATATATAAATGAAAAATATTTAACAGATTTGATAAATTCTAAAAAAGGTGAATTAGATAATTTATATTTTAATGAATGGAGTACTTGTTTAAAAGAGATAAGTGAAGAAATGGATGATGATATCAAAAGATATGTAAATGATATAACTTATAAAAATGAATTATTAGATACTCCTACATTTAAACTAGATAAAGAAAAAAGTGATATGAATGCAATACTTGCAACAATTGGTACAGGAGCAATACTTGGAGCAACATCAGGTGGAATTATATCAATTTATAGTGCAACACTAGGAAACTATGCAGCATCACTTACACTTGGAGCTGCTATGATGACATATCTTCCACCTCTTTTAATAGCTGGAACTGTAAGTGGAGCAGTTGGTAAGGTTATATATGATAAGGTTATAGAAGATAAAAATAATAAAGAAATACTTAAAAATATAGATAATTTTATAAAAGGATTAAAAATAAATATAAAAGAAGAATTAAATAAAGACTATGAAAAACTTAATCAAGAAATAGTAATCACTACTAATGAAATATTAAAAAATATAAAAGGAATATATATAAATAAATATGAAATAGAAAACTTTGTAGAAGAAATAGAAAAATATATAACAGATTTAACCAAATTTGTAGAACTATCATACAATAAAGCATAAATGGAAATTTAATAAGGAGTATAGACATGATAACCCTAAGCTTATGTATGATAATAAAAGATGAAGAATTAGTTTTAGATAGATGCTTAAAAAGTATATGTGATATAGTTGATGAAATAATAATAGTAGATACAGGATCATCTGATAATAGTAAGACAATTTCTAAAAAATATACAGAAAATATATATGATTATATGTGGAATTATGATTTTTCAGATGCTAGAAATTTTTCATTTGAAAAAGCAACTAAAGACTATATATTATGGTTAGATGCAGATGAATTATTAGATGAAGAAAGTAAAGGAAAACTTTTAAATTTAAAAGAAAACTTATCACTTGATATAGATGTAGTAACAATGTGCACATGTATGAAAATAGATCAGTGTGATAATCCTAGCATAACAATGGTAAGGAACAGAATAGTTAAAAGAAGTAATAACTTTAAATGGGTTGGATTTGTACATGAATATATAGAAGTTAGTGGAAAAGTATATAACAGTGAAATTTGTATTGTACATGATAAAGTTAAAACTATAAGTGATAGAAATTTAAAATTATATAGAAAAAAATTAGAAGAAAATATAATTTTTACTGAAAGAGACTTATACTATTATGGAAAAGAGTTATACTGTAATAGATTTTGGGATGAAGCTATAGATATACTTAAGAAGTTTATAGATAAAGGAACTTGGAATTATGAAATAGTTGATGCTCTTTGTAAAATAGGTAAATGCTATTTATATAAGAATAATATAAAGTTAGGAAGAGAGTATTTTTATAAAACTTTTGAGTATGCACCACCAACTGGAGAAGTACTATATCAAATAGCATCTTCATTTGAAGATGAAGAAAAGTATGATATGGCAATAAGTTGGTATGAAATTATATTAATGCAACCTATACCTGATAATTGTACTCGATGTGTTAACTTATATTGTTTAAGATTTAAACCTCATCTTAATTTATGTTATTGTTACTTTTGTATTGGAGATATAAAAATGGCATATTATCATCATAAATGTTGTATGGGAATAAATCCAAATAACAAATATGTTATATATAATGAAAATTTATTTAATTCAATAATAAATAAAGAATAAGACCTAGATTAATATCTATGTCTTATTCTTTTATTGAAATAATTATGTATTTTATATAAGTTCATAGCAGAATTTCTTATTAAAGTATTTATGTACCCTAAAAAACCTTCATCACACTCATCTGAATATAGTGTATTTATATCCATTCCAAACTGCAGGTTGATATTATTTATGTAGTTAAATTGAATACAAACCATAGATACAAAATAAATCATTGCAATTGTAAATAACGAAATAAATATTATAAACATAATCATAAATATATCCCCCTAAAATAATAATCCCCATACTTAAATAGTAATATAAATAGGACAAGATATCATCACGCAAATACACATAAAATAAGTCCTTAAACGACAATAAAGCACATATATATATAAWTAACAAAAGRAAWMWKRTA
>NZ_CP048741.1:1463164-1465003 GCF_018336475.1 Romboutsia sp. 13368 | reverse complement strand
CAATAAAGCACATATATATATAAAATTAACAAAAGGAAACATGGTAAATATTTAAAATAAATTTGCCAATAATGAAATTAAATATTATTATTAGATTATAAAAACAGTAAGAGGTAAAAAATGAATACATATGAAGAACTTTTAAATTTACAAAAGAAATATTTAGAAAATAAAAAGACTATAAGTGTAAATGAAAGAATTGATAATTTAAAAAAATTAAAAAATATAATAAAAAAATATGAAAAAGATATAATAAATGCATTAGAACTAGACTTAGGTAAACATGTTTTTGAATCTTATACAACTGAAGTTGGATTTGTTTATAGTAGTATAGATTACACTATAAAAAATATAAAAAAATGGGCTAAAGTAAAAGAAGTAAAGAATGATTTAGCTCAATTACCAGGAAAATCATATATATATAAATGTCACTATGGAAGTGTACTTATTATAGGGCCATATAATTATCCATTCCAGCTACTTATAGAACCATTAGTTGGTGCAATATCAGGAGGAAATACAGTTGTATTAAAACCATCTGAATATACTACAAACCTTGAATTAATAATAGTTAAAATGATAGAAGAAGCTTTTAACAAAGAGTATGTAGCAGTAGTTACCGGAGATTATACAGTAAACAGTAAATTACTTGACTTAAATTTTGATTATATATTTTTCACAGGTAGTGTGAATGTAGGAAAGATAGTAATGGAAAAGGCAAGTAAAAACTTAATACCAGTAACTTTAGAATTAGGAGGGAAGTCTCCTGTAATAGTTGATAATACCGCTAATTTGAAGATAAGTGCAAAAAGGATTATATGGGGTAAACTTATAAATGCAGGTCAAACTTGTGTAGCACCAGATTATGTTCTTGCACATGAAGATATATATGAAGACTTAATTAAGGAACTTATAAAATATATAAAAGAATTCTATGGAAAAGATATAAAGAACAATAAAGAATTTGGCCGCATAGTAAATAATAAACATATGAATAGACTAAAAAATATATTAGAATATGATAAAGAAAAAATAGTATATGGTGGAGATGTTGACTTTGATAATAGATTTATATCACCAACAATACTTAAAGATGTAGATTTAAATGATAAAGTTATGAGCGAGGAAATATTTGGACCAATACTTCCTGTAATAAAGTATAAAAATATAGAGGATATAAAATACTATATATCACATCATAAAAATCCATTAGCATTATATGTTTTCTCTGAAGATGAAGCTTTTAGTGAAGATATAATAACTAGATTTTCATTTGGTGGAGGCTGTGTAAATGATACTATAAGTCATGTTGCATCTAACTACTTACCATTTGGAGGAATTGGAAGTTCTGGTATGGGAAGTTATCATGGTAAAAATAGTTTTGATACATTTACACATTCAAAAAGTATAGTTAAAAAGAGTACAAAGCTTGATATAAAACTAGTATTCCCACCGTATAAAAATAGATTAAATGCTATAAAAAAAGTTATGAAATAATAATTTTATTAAATATTTAAGCTAATCCAAAAAATAACTAGTTAAGTAGACATTTAACTAGTTATTTTTATTTATAAGATTTATATATTAACTTAAATTATTATATGTAGGATWWAKWTWTAWWYWCMKYTKWWMATRWKRKWWMYMAAMMTGTTATATCATAATTTAAAGATAATCTAGATAWMKMAMYATRAATTTATTATTTTTAAAAAGAGGAAACTGTAAAGATAATTATCCGAAGCAAATAAGACAATTAATATTTAAGGTTAGAAGAAGGATTGAGACTAGCTTTTCTCAATTAACAGAACAATTAAATTTAAATAAAATAAAAAGTAAATCAAT
>NZ_CP048741.1:1462550-1462629 GCF_018336475.1 Romboutsia sp. 13368 | reverse complement strand
GTAGCACCTATATCACCAGTAGCACCAGTAGGACCAGTAGCACCTATATCACCAGTGGCACCAGTAGGACCAGTAGCAC
>NZ_CP048741.1:1460874-1461861 GCF_018336475.1 Romboutsia sp. 13368 | reverse complement strand
TAATATATTATGTTAATGGTTTTATAAAGTTACTTAATATATTTTTATATTTTATATTTATAAAGTTATAAATATCTTAAAATGTTAATATAAATAAGTAAATTGATTGTAAAATGGGGTGATATTTTGGAAAGTCAAATAAATCATTCTTATGTATCTCAAGTAAATATATGTAAAAATATTGATTTTTTTAAATACAATATAACTTACCCAGTTTTAAAGCTATATGATGAATCTGTATATGATGATATTTATGATAAACAGATAATTATTAATATAAATAATGAAATATGTGAAGATATTATGATGTTTAAAAATAATGTAAAAAAACAAGCTATGTTATATAAAAAACTATATACAGAAAAATTATCAAAATCAAGTTATGATTATGTCAAATATCGATATGAAGTTTATATAAATAATGATGTAACCTATGATAGAAATAATATTATAAGTATAGTAATGACAAAATATGAATTTACCGGTGGTGCTCATGGTATGACATATTTAGATACTTATAATTATAATTTATTAACAGGAGATAGATTAACATTAGGAGATATGTTTAAACCAGAAGTTGATTATAAGGAAGTAGTCAATAAATTTATAATAGAAGAAATAAATAATAATCCAGAGATTTACTTTAAAGGTGATGAGGGATTTAAAGGAATTAGAGAAAATCAAGATTTTTATATAGATGAAGATGGTGTGGTTATATACTTTGGATTATATGAAATAACTCCATACTATGTAGGTATACCTAAATTTAAATTAAAATTTGATGAATTTAATAAATATTTTATGTATAGTTAAACTGATGATAAACTATAYATATAGATTAGATACTAAGGGGTGTGTATTATGATAAAATTAATARCATCAGATATGGATGGGACATTACTTAATTCAAATAAACGTTTAAGTCCAAGTATATATGATGTTTTAAAAAATCTTAAGGAGAAAGGAATAGTATTTGTAGCAATAAGT
>NZ_CP048741.1:1460746-1460844 GCF_018336475.1 Romboutsia sp. 13368 | reverse complement strand
TTTAAAGATGTTAAAGAAGATATAATATATGCAGCGAACAATGGTAATTATATAACTTATAAAGATGAAGTTATATTTGAAAATTATATAGAAAATGA
>NZ_CP048741.1:1460330-1460523 GCF_018336475.1 Romboutsia sp. 13368 | reverse complement strand
GTAAGTAAATTAAATGATGAACTTATGATAACCAAATCAGGAACTACTTGTTTTGATATATGTAGATTAGGTGGAACTAAAAAACAAGGAATAAATATACTTCAAGAAATGTTTAATGTWGGATATRATGAGACTATGGTAYTTGGAGATCATATGAATGATTTAGAAATGATGAGTAGTGCTTATTATAGTT
>NZ_CP048741.1:1458325-1460223 GCF_018336475.1 Romboutsia sp. 13368 | reverse complement strand
GGTTATATATTTTGGATTATATGAAATAACTCYATACTATGTAGGTATACCTAAATTTAAATTAAAATTTGATGAATTTAATAAATATTTTATGTATAGTTAAACTTATGATAAACTATACATATAGATTAGATAATATACAGAAGCAGAGTATAATAAGTACTTTTATGAATTAAAATATTATAAATAGGTCGATAGAATATAGAAGATAATTAAATAGTTCTAATATTAAAAAAGTCTAGAATTATCTTTAAAAGTATTTCTAGACTTTTTAATGTTATTATTATCTATATATTAAGTTTTAGGCTATTCTCTTTAAGATAATTTCTTTTTTCCTTATAGTCAGGAAATATAGTACTTACAAGTGACCAATACTCCTTTGAATGGTTCATATATTTAAGATGACATAGTTCATGAACTAAAACATAATCTATAATATCTAAAGGAGCCAATAGAACTTTCCAATTTATATATATGTTTCCTTTAGATGAACAAGTACCCCATGATGTTTTTTGCTCTTTTAGAGTTATAGAGTAAGGGTATAAGTTTAGCTTTTTTGAATATATAGTTAGTCTTTCTTTTATTAATTTTGACCCTTCAGTTAGATACCAATTTATAAGAAGTTCTCTTAATTTAATATATTGTTCATTACTAGATATATTGTAAGGAACTTTAGCTACAAATTTATCTTCATTAAAAGTTAGGGAGCACTTTATTATATCTTTTTCTTTAGATACATTTAATACATAGTAATTGCCAAGATAGGGTATTTTATCTCCATCAACTAGTAAAATAGGAGGATTCTCAGATTCCTTATTTTTAAACTCATTTATTTTATTTAAAATCCATTTACTTTTAGATACGACTAAATCATGTATAAATTCATCATTAACAGATTTAGGAGAAACAACAGTAACTATATTTGGATGTTTTACTTTTATCGTTATGTTTTTTACATTTGACTTTTTATTTATAGAGTAATTTATTATAGTATTTTCAAAATTGATTTTATACAAAATGATTTCCTCCAATATAAACTAATTATATTTTGATTATGAACTTTATTATACTAAAAAGTATTTGTAAATTTAATACTTATTTGAGACATATCCTTTTTTCTAAAAAGTATTTGTAAATTTAATACTTATTTGAGACATATCCTTTTTTATCAATAAACAACAATATTACAATAGATACTAATGATACAAATGTAGCTACAATACCAGCTTCAGGTCCAAATATTCCGCCAGTAATAAAGTCATTTCCAATTAAATTTAAATCTATTAAACTTCCAACAGAAACATTTAATCCACTTACTTCAAATCCAAATAAATTTCCTTGAGCAAAGTTCCAAGCAGTATGCATTCCACAAACAGCCCATAAATCATTAGTTTTTATAACGTAAAGGCCATAAAATACTCCAATCAGTATAATATTTATAATAGCTATGTAATTTACATTAGGATTAGCTAAATGTAAAACTCCAAATAATGTAGATGATATCAATAACCCAAATCCTATATTATATTTAGTGATTAAAACATTTAAAATCCATCCTCTAGTAACAATTTCTTCTGCAGAACCTTGTATAATCCATCCAAGTAAAATAACTAATATACTAGATAGAGAATATATTCCAACAGGTTGAATAGGAGTTTTTTCTATAGCTATATAACCAAAAGCTAAAAGTATCAATACTATAACACTCATCATTATTATACCTATTAAAAATCCAAATAAATATTTTTTTAGCCAATTATTTTTATTAAATCCAATATATGATAGACTCCTTTTTTCTATAACTTTTACTCTAAAAAACACTAATAATGATATAAATGCAAAGGAAAGTAAATTTAATAATAATRATAGTAAGCCTTGATTATTATTAAATAATGGAA
>NZ_CP048741.1:1457571-1458310 GCF_018336475.1 Romboutsia sp. 13368 | reverse complement strand
GTGGGCCACCATATATGAATATTAATGATAATATTATTGCCCAGATAAAGTTAGGGCATTTTTTTTTGTTCTTAGAACCATTAATAATAGAATATTTTTTAGAAAACATACTATTTCTCCAATCTTAATATTTACCTAAGTAAGATAAAGTAAATAAACTTTATAAAATATATTACTTATTATATATATTAAAGTTTATTTAATAAAATTTATACACTGTGTTAATTAATATATTAATTTATAAATCAAATAACGACAATAAATAGTTAATTATTATAGATATTTATCATTTATTAGAATGATAAATAAAGGTATAAGAAAAAAAGTGTCTAATATATTAAAAGTATAAATATAGGAGGGGGATTATGACTATAAACAAAGGGAAAAGGGATTATTTAAGTTTAGTTTTAATTTTAAGTATGGGGATTACAGGTTGTACGAAGGTAACTACCAATAATAATGTAGAGCAAGAGGCAAAAGTTGAAGAAGTAGAGGTTGAAACAATTTTAGGTTCAGTTAAAACATCATATGTAGAAGATGATACATTATCATATAAAACAACACTAGATTTTGAACATGATAATGAAGTAGTATTTCAAAATAAATATTCAGATATGGAAGGGATATTTACATTTAGGGGAAACTCACTTAGAAATTCACCATCTTTTGGACATGCAGATTTAAATGATAAAAAACTTGAAGTATTATGGGAATTTACTACATCATCTAGCTCTTAAGG
>NZ_CP048741.1:1456638-1457565 GCF_018336475.1 Romboutsia sp. 13368 | reverse complement strand
AATTAAAAAATTATCATATGTGTACAATAAGTAAATATACTTTATTGATGAATTTATCAATAAATAGTATCATAAATAAGTAACTGTTTAATATTTAAGATAAGTTTTTTAGATTTACATAAATAACTGATTAATATAAAATTAGTTTACAGTTGATGAAATTTAAGAATGGACAATGATAAAATGATAAAAAAGATAAAAATACAAAAGCCTAAAATACCAATTAGTTTAAATGATTGTGATGATGTAATAAACGAAATATTAGATTATGAAAAATTGGAAGAAACTTTAGTAGAAAATACTCAAGTATATGGAATTGAAAATTTATCTGTGAGTTTAAATTCATGTGTATTTAAGAATGTAGTTTTTGAATACTGTGATTTTAGAAGAATAGATATGACAGATGTAATATTTGAAAATTGTGATATATCAAATATTAATCTATCTTATAGTAGTTTATATAGAGCGGAATTTATAAATTGTAAATTAACAGGATGTACTTTTAATGATTCTACTTTAAAAAGTGTAGTATTTAAGAATTGTTTAGGAAGATATTCAAATTTTGCTTATTCAAAATTTTCAGGTGTAAATATTGAAGACTCAGACTTTAGCTTTGCTGTTTTTCAAGAAATAGAAAATCAAACTCTACTATTAGATTCTAATAATTTAACTAAATCAGTATTTACAGGTACATCTTTAAAAAATGTAGATTTCACAAATAGTAATATAGATGGTATAGAGTTAAGATTAAAAGATGTTTGTGGAGGTACTTTTTCAGTTGAACAAGCGCTAGATTTAAGTAAGTTAATGGGGATTAATATAAAGTAATATACTTATTATTAAAAATAAGCTATCTAATTATGRTAGCTTATTTTTGTGCTATAATTAAATTAAATTAAATAAAACTTTAACTTAAGGGGAGATAAA
>NZ_CP048741.1:1450632-1455932 GCF_018336475.1 Romboutsia sp. 13368 | reverse complement strand
CGTGAGATCGGTAAGTTAATGGGGATTAATATAAAGTAATATACTTATTATTAAAAATAAGCTATCTAATTATGGTAGCTTATTTTTGTGCTATAATTAAATTAAATTAAGTAAAACTTTAACTTAAGGGGAGATAAAATGGGGATTTATTTAGATAATGCAGCAACATCATATCCAAAACCAGAAGCTGTAGCTAAATCTGTATATGATTTTATGATAAATAATGGTACAAGTTCAGGTAGAGGTTCATATAAAATGGCTATGAAATCAGACTTTTTAGTATATGAAACACGAAAATTAATAGGGGATTTATTTAACTTTAAAAATTATAAAAATATAATATTCACATCAAATGTAACAGAATCTATAAATTTAGCATTAAGAGGAATACTTAAAGAAAATGATCACGTGGTTACAAGTAGCTTAGAACATAATGCAGTATGGAGATGCTTAAAAACTTTAGAAAAAGAAATAAATATATCTATAACTAAAGTAAGCGCAGATGAATATGGATATACAAATCCAATTGATGTTAAAAATAGTATACAGAAAAATACAAAGCTTATAGTATTTAATCACGCTTCAAATGTATTAGGAACTATACAGCCAATCAAAGAAATTGGTGAAATAGCAAAAGAAAATAACATATTATTTTTAGTTGATGCAGCTCAAAGTGCAGGGGTTTTAAATATAGATATAAATGAAAATAATATAGATTTATTAGCATTTACAGGTCATAAAAGTTTATTTGGGCCTATGGGAACTGGTGGACTTATAGTAAATTGTGACTATGATATAAAACCACTTAAAGCAGGTGGAACAGGTGGCGATTCAAAATATGAATACCAACCAGACTATTATCCAAATAAATTAGAAAGTGGAACTTTAAATGTAAGTGGTATAGTAGGATTAAGAGAGGCTATAAAGTTTATAAATAATGAGACAATAGATAAAATATATGAAAAAGAAAAACTATTAGTAGCTTATGCACTTAAAAAGTTAAAAGAAGTAAAAAATATTAAAATTTATGGTCCMAAAAATGAAAATGATATTGTAGGAGTTATATCTTTTAATATAGAAAACATTAGTGCAGAAGAAGTAGTTTATAATCTTGATATGAACTATGACATAATGGCAAGAGCAGGACTTCATTGCTCACCAAATGCACATGAGTTGATAGGTACTAAAGATATAGGAACTGTAAGAATTGGGATAGGCTATTTTAATGAGTTTGAAGATATAGATAAATTAGTTTTTGCATTAAATGATATGCAAAATTATTAAGGGGGAAGTATTTTGTATTTAGAAAGTATTGAGTTAAGCTTTATTCAACCATGTACAACAGACTCAAAAAGAATAAGGATAATGTCTAACTTAAATAAGAATATAAGTGATATATTTCCTTATTTAAACTCTTATATAAAAACAGGAATATATAATAAAAAGGCAAATACTTTTGTATTCAATAAGGAACATATAATTATAACTATGTTTGAAGAAAGTATAAATGTTGCAAAACTGTTGAATGAAACAGAAGCATTTGAAATTTTAGATTATTTAAAAGATTTAATAAATGATGTAGATAAAAATAGAGATAAAATAACTCCTAATTATGAAATTAGAAAGATTCCAAGTCCCATAGAGATTTATAAATATTTACCGAAATTAAATTGCAAGAAATGTGGATATGAAACTTGCTTAGCTTTTGCAACGAAATTTGTGAAATGTGAGACTAGTATAAATAAATGTATTCACTTAAAAGAAGAAGGAAATGAAAAAAACTTAGAAAAGTTAAAAACTTATGAAGAACTTGGAATTAATGTTATAGCTTAAGAATATTAAAAAAATCTAGATTGTAGGGGCGAAAATAAGTGATTTRTAGGGGCGAAAATAAGTGATTTAGCATATAATAAATAGAATTTATAATATGCTAAAATGGGGGAGATATATATTAACACTTTAAGCCTTTGTATGATTGTTAAAAATGAAGAGGACGTAATTGGACGTTGTTTAGAATGTGTAAGTGACATATTTGATGAAATAATAATTGTTGATACAGGTTCAAATGATAACACAAAGGAAATTGTAAAAAAATACACGAAAAATGTATATTATTTTAAATGGATAGATGATTTTGCAGCTGCAAGAAATTATTCATTTTCAAAAGCTACAAAAGATTATATTATGTGGTTAGATGCAGATGATATAATTTTAGATAAAGATAAAGAAAAAATAAAAGAATTAAAAATGAATATGGATAAGTCTATAGATATGGTTATGATGAAATATAACACAAATTTTGATAGTGAGGGGAATCCTACATTTTCATATTATAGAGAGCGTATCTTAAAAAGAAGTAAAAAATTTAGATGGGTAGGAGAGATACATGAGGTAATACCTCATAAAGGAAATATAATATATTCTGATGCTGCAATATCTCATAAAAAGTTAAAGTGTAATGATCCTAAAAGAAACTTAAGAATATTTGAAAATATGATAACTAATGGAAAAGAATTAGATCCTAGACAACAATTTTACTATGCTAGAGAACTTTATTACAACAAAAGATATGAAGATGCAATAAATACTTTTAATAACTTCTTAGATTCTGGTAAAGGATGGGTAGAAAACTGTATAAATGCATGTCAGGATTTATCATACTGCTATTATGCTATTGGTGATAGTAAGAAAGCAATTAATGCTTGTTTTAGAAGTTTTGAATTTGATGAACCAAGGGCTGAAATATGTTGTGATATAGGTAAATATTTTTTAAATATAGAAAAATACAATCAAGCTATATTTTGGTATGAATTAGCATTAACAAGAAAAATGAATGAATCCTCAGGTGGATTTATATTATTAGATTGTTATAATTTTATTCCATATATACAACTTTGTTTATGTTATTTTAGGATTGGAGATATAAAAAAATCAAAAGAATACAATGATAAAGCAGCATCTATAAAACCAAATGATCCTTCGGTTATATATAATAATAATTATTTTGCTAGTATAGAAAAATAGCTAATAGGATTAAGATTTTTGCTTAATCCTATTAGCTATTTTTTAGTTAAGTATATAAAGTGTCTGTAAAACCGACAGGGTCAAATTAAGCTAAAACTTCACTTTGTTTATCATTAACCATGTTCTTAATCCATTTGAAAGATTTAAATCTTCTCATCATAAGAATAACTTTGACTATTTCTTCAATAGTAGCAAACATAACTACAAAATATACAGGTAGTTTAAGTATAAAAGCAGCAAAGAAAGCTAGAGGTATTCCTATTAACCATAAAGTCATTCCTTGTAGTATAGAACCATAAGTAGCATCTCCACCACCTCTTAATATACCAACTATCATAACTGCATTATAAACTTTAAATACCATAACAAGTGAATAAATATATAAGATATACTCTGCAGATATTTTAACTTCATACGATACATTAAAGAATGAAACTATAGGTTTGGCTAAAAATGCAAGTACAATTGCTAATAATATAGATATTTTAAGTGATAGAGAAGAAATTTTCTTAGAAGCAGATATAGCTTCATCTTCTCTGTTTGCGCCTATTTCATTACCGATTATAACAACAGCAGCATTAGCAAGACCAAATGTAACAATCATAAATAAATTCATTATAGTAGAACATATTTGAATAGATGCAGCAGCACTAGTACCTATTCTTGCATATATTGCAGTGTAAGTGATATTACCTAATGCCCAACAAGCTTCATTTGCAAGTATAGGTAAAGTTACTTTATTAAGTGTTATAGATAGTGATTTAGGTAATTCTAACATATCTTTAAATTTTAATTTTAATATATTAACTTTAGTATAAACTGCACCAACAACTATTATAAATTCTACTATTCTAGCTATTAAAGTAGCAAGAGCAGCTCCTTTTATACCCATCTTAGGTGCTCCTAGTAAACCAAATATTAATACTACATTTAAAACAGCATTAACTATAAGTCCTATAAAACTTCCCCACATAGGAAGACTAGTATTACCTATACTTCTAAGCCCAGAAGCAAAGGTAAATGTAATTGAAGTAAATAAATAACTTACTACAACTATTTTTAAATAATCAACACCTATTTTAACAACAGTAGGATCATTATTAAATACAGCCATTATTTTATCGGGCATTATAAGTCCTAAAATTATAAATATAAAAGTTAAAACTAAGCTATAAAATAAAGATCTAGATAAAGTTCTTTTTATATTAACCGTATCTTTTTTACCCCATAGTTGAGCTATTAATACTCCAGAACCTATTGCAATAGCATTAGTAAGAAGAGAGTATAAGAAATAATATTGGTTTGCTATACCAACTGATGCAAGTTCTAATTCTCCAACCTTACCTATCATCATAGTGTCAAGCATATTAAGTGATGATGTTATTAAGTTTTGGATTACTATAGGCAAAGCTATTATAAATAATCGCCTGTAAAAATTCTTGTCTTTTTTGTACTTTGATAATGTGTTACTTATCATTGTATACCTCCTTAGGAAAATGTTTCTATTGTAATAAAAAACACCCACTTGTAGGTTTTTTAAGTGGGTGTTCAACACTGGTATAAGAAATACTTATACAGAAATATTTAATTTAAAATTACAATTTATAAAAATAAATATTGATAAAACCTATAATATTATATTATCAATATTTAGATAAGTCAATAAATAAATACTATAATTATCTGAAAATATACTTAAATATATAATCAAATTATGATTTATATTTAAAAAACTGTAATTATAAAANNNCTTACTATGGCAGCTGAAATAGTAAAAGATATATTAAATATAAATTCTTAGAATAAATTTTGCAGATGATATATTAATTTAGGCAAATGGATTTTAAAATTAAATATTACTTATAAATATGATATAATTTAAGTAAAGAGAGACTTAATTGTAACTAGTGGGGGATTGTAATATGTTTTTAGAGAGTAAAAAAGATTTATATGAAAATAATGAGGTAGATGCAATAGAAATTTATAAATGTTTACCTAAATTAAATTGTAAAGAATGTGGATATCAGAGTTGTTTATCTTTTGCAACTATGCTATTAATAGGTGATGCTAATATAAATAGATGTACACATATTCATGAAAATAAGTATAATTTACATAAAGTTAAAAGTTATATAAAGGTGTCTTAAGATTTTTAGTATAAACTTATATAATTTTAATGGTATAGGAGCGTATGCTCCTATTTTTTATTTAAAATTTGAAACTTGATATAATATTTATACTAAATTTTTAGATATAAATAAATAAAAAAATAAATA
>NZ_CP048741.1:1450261-1450611 GCF_018336475.1 Romboutsia sp. 13368 | reverse complement strand
TATCTATGAAATATTGTTAAATATTAGAATTTTTACTTACAGTAGATTTAAAAGTATAATGACAACGAGGACAAGTTAGTTCAACATCCATAGATTTATAAGATCCAGTTGTACCATATCCAGCGTATACATTACTAATTTTAATATCTCCTAATGTAGAATCAGTTACGATATTTTCATTAATTGATAAATTATTAAGAGATATAAATTCACCACAATGAGAACATGTTAATTGGTATTTATTGCTATTTTTCATATATACCACTCCTTTTATATTATATAATAGCCACTAAAATTATAACTTTACATATATAGTAAAAATTTTTTTTGATCTAAATATTTTATAGTTT
>NZ_CP048741.1:1448360-1449995 GCF_018336475.1 Romboutsia sp. 13368 | reverse complement strand
ATAATAATTAATGCTATAAGCACCACAAAAAGATATAATGTACATAGATTAAAAAACTAGGGAGTTAATCCTAGGAATATGGGAGGTATTTTATATGAAGGATGGCCATATCCATTCGCCTTATTGTCCACATGGGAGTAGTGACCAGTTTGAAAAGTATATAAAAAAAGCACTAGAAGTTGGAGTGATGGAAATGACTTTTACAGAGCATTTACCGTTACCTAAAAACTTTAAAGATCCATCACCTGAAAATAATAGTGCAATGACTGAAGATGATTTATTAAATTATTTTAATGAATTAAAAAAACTTAAGGAAAAATATAAGCATAGTGTAAAGATAAACATAGGGGTTGAAGTTGACTATATAGAAGGCTATGAAGAAGAAATAAAAGAAATGTTAGATAAATATGGAGAGTATATAGATGATTCTATATTATCTGTACACATGATAAAATTAGATGGCAAGTATCACTTAATCGATTATAGTGCAGAGGAGTTTTGTAAATTGATAGAACTTATAGGTTCTATAGAAAAGGTTTACTATAAGTATTATCAAACTTTAAAGTTAGCTATAAACTCTGACCTAGGAATATATAAGCCAAGAAGGATAGGTCATTTAAATTTAGTTAGAAAGTTTAATAAGATATATCCATATGATTATAGCAATATGGACATATTAGAAGAGTTAGTAAGACTTATAAAATCTAAAAACTATGAGTTAGACTTTAATGTATCTGGTTATAGACAGCAATACTGCAATGAAGCTTATATAGACGGACATTTATTAGAATTAGTTAGAAAATATGATGTTAAGACTGTTTTAGGTTCTGATTCACATAGTCATGATACTGTTGGTTATAAAATGAAGGAATATGATAGATTAATGAATGAATTGCAAATCCAATTATAGTATTTTCGTATAAATTTATATTAAAATTACTGTTTACATAGATAAAGATAAGTTAAAATATAAAATATTTAAATAAAAATAAGGAGCTGCTTTGTAAGCAACTCCTTATTTTTTAGTTATTCAAGTATGTATTATAAGACATAATACTAAATCTAAACTAAATACTATATTTTAATATTTTTTATTATTTCATTCATTAAGTTTGGGTAATCTGAAAATACACCATCTACATTGTATTTAATCATTTTTTTAATTAACTTAGTACTATTTATAGTGTATACAAATACTTTTAATCCATTTTCATGTGCAAGATTTACGATTTTTTTATTAACGCACCATTTGGATATATTAATACTGTATAGATTTAATTTTTTTGCATGTTCAATAATTTTATATTTAGATAAAAGGTATTTTTTAGGATGATAAAGACAACCATATTTAATGCTATTATCTAAACTTTTAAATGTATTTATACATTCATGATTAAAACTTGATATTAATACCCTATCACTTAGGTTATATTCATATATTAAATTTAGTACATCCTTTTCCAATTTATAGTCTATTAAATCTGTTTTAGCTTCAATATTTAATTTTACATTTGTATTGCTTATTAATTCAAATACTTCTCTTAAGGTAGGTATTCTACAATCTAAATTTTCTGTAAATCGAGAATTTTTACAAGTAAAGTTTTTTAGCTGAGATAAAGTATAATCTTTTACAAG
>NZ_CP048741.1:1443710-1444911 GCF_018336475.1 Romboutsia sp. 13368 | reverse complement strand
CTTCTCTTAAGGTAGGTATTCTACAATCTAAATTTTCTGTAAATCGAGAATTTTTACAAGTAAAGTTTTTTAGCTGAGATAAAGTATAATCTTTTACAAGTCCTTTTCCATTAAAAGTATTTTCTATATCTTCATCATGAATAACAACTAATTGATTATCTTTTGATTTATGAACATCTAGTTCTATATGAGAAGCATTTAGTTCTAAAGCTTTTTTAAATGATAGAATAGTGTTTTCTGGATAATTCCCACTATATCCTCTATGAGCAAAAACTATCATTTAGATACCCCCTTAATTTTATATAATATATCTTTATATTAAAGGTTATTTGGTTTAAAAATTTCACATTACTATAATATAAATGATAAATTATTTAGTTATATAACTATTAAAAAAAGAATATGTAATTGTTAAGTTAGGAAAGTTAAACTTATGCATAAATTAAGGTGACTAATTTTTAATAAGCTTAGAATATTATAAGGACAGTTGCTAAACATAGTACTAATACTAAAAATATAAAAGAGGTAAGTTATGTTTAAAGAAAAAATAATAATTTTACTATCAATAATATTAATAGGTAGTACTTCATTAGTAAATTGTGAGGAAAATAATTTAAATAATCTTATATTAGGTGGAGATTATTTAGAAGAAATTAAGATGGAAGAAGATATAAAAGTAGACAATGGAGATGAACTTTATAGCTTAGAAAGATTTTTTAGGCCATCAAATACACCTATATTAAATACAAAAAGAGATATATTAAGTATTGATGACTACAATAAAAACCCTTCACAAATACAGGTTAATAAAGAATTATTAAAAACACCAAAAGATACTATAATTAATTACTTTAGTGTGTTAAGAGAGGCGGCAAATCCAATTGATAATACAAAAACCGGATGTGGAAGTTTAGGGGATACAAAAGGCCCTTATCCCTATGCATACAACTTTTTATCAAAGTCGTATAAAGATAAGGTAGTATACAGTGAATACTTAAATTCATTTGAAAATCAGCTCCATATAAATTTAATAAAATTAAATGTAGTACCATCAGATAAAGATAATCCTAATGATATAAAGTACTTTGTAGAACTTGAAGTTATAGAAGGTACTGATCAGCCTAAAGGAGTATTTGCATATTATTATGGATATATTCACTTAGAAAAAGAAGATGACGTATATAAAATAAAKAATATGGAA
>NZ_CP048741.1:1440317-1443701 GCF_018336475.1 Romboutsia sp. 13368 | reverse complement strand
GGAAAACTACCTATGTGCTCCTTATCATGGATGGAGCTATGATGCACAATCATTTGTTGAGATAGAATATGGTGATTGGTGTTCATTAATAGATAAAGAGGTTACAGTAAAAGATAGTGGTTATGAAAGACGTGTATATTTTAAAGACGAAGATAAAAATGAATACTATGTACTTTTTTATGAATTAACTAATGGAGTAGATATAAAAATAGCAGATTATAAAAAAAATAAAGATGATAAATGGGAACTTATATATATCGACACTAAAAAGTGTTTAGATAATAAAAATAATGCATAAATTATTAATTAAAATTTATAATAAGAATACATATTATTATAACAGTAATAAATATTATGATAGTTTTAAATATTATAAGGGGAGTGTTACAATGGAATATATAGAAGGTTTTGCTAACAATAAAGGAGTAAATATATACTATATAGATAACGGAATTAAAAATTCAATCAAAACACCATTACTAATATGCCCTGGATTATCTGAATGTGCAAAAGATTATATAAAGTTTATGAATAAGTTTGATGATAGACGATGTGTAGCATTGTCTTTTCGAGGAAGAGGAATAAGTGATAGTCCTAAAGGAGGATATACACTAGAAGATCATATAGAAGATATAAAAGTAGTTGTAGAAGCGTTAGAATTAAAACAATTTTGTTTATTAGGTGTATTAAGAGGCTTGTCTTATGGATTAGGTTATTCAATTTTAAATCTAGAGAAATTAAAAGGTTTAATAATAAATGAATACCCAGCTATTCATAAAGAAATTACAAATGGATGGGCAGAAGAGTCTAGACAGATATATAATGAATGTGATTTAGTTTCAATAAGTTATGAAGTTTTAAAGAGTATAGAGAAGGATTCTAAATACGTTGACTTTAGAAATGATTTAAAAAAGATTACTTGTCCAACAATGATACTAAAAGGGAATCTAGAAGATAGTCTACTAAGAAATGACGATATAGTAGATTATATAAATAATTTAAATAGTAGAAGTATAACTATTGAAAAGTTTGATAATGCAGGTCATGATATACGAATTGATGATTTTGAAAAATTATCAAAAGCAATTAAAAAGTTTTTAGAATCTCTAGATTAAAATAAAATGGCTGTACAGGGTGTCGTATTTTGCGACACCCTGTTTATATTAGCTAACTCATAGATATAATATAGTTTTTTAAGTTTTATTTAAGGTAATTATGATACCATATCAACATTAATAAAAATAAAAATCTAAGGAGGATTTTTTATGAACAAAAAACTAGTAGCTATGCTATCAGCACTATCATTATGTGTAACAGTAACAGCATGTTCAAATAATAAAGATAATACAACTACTCAAAATAATACAAAAAAGAGTATTAATATAGAATCGCTAGAAAGTGAAAGTGCTTCTAAGGCAGATACATATATAAATTTAGGAATATCAACAACTGTAGAAGGAGAAGGAGCAGTAGTTGAAAATAATAAAATAACTATTAACAAAGCAGGAACTTATAGTGTAAGTGGTAAGGTTGATGATGGTCAAATTATAGTTAATGCAGGAAAAGAAGATAAGGTTTATATAATATTAAATGGAGCAGATATTACTTGTAAAGATGGAGCGCCTATATATGTTAAACAAGCTAAAAAGGCAATAATAGCTTTAGAAGACTCTACTGAAAATAATATAACTGATGGAGAAAACTATGTATTAGAAGATGCATCAAGTGATGAACCAAATTCAGCTATATTTAGTAAAGATGACTTAACTATAATAGGAACTGGTAAACTTACAGTAAATGCAAATTATAACCACGGTATAGTTAGTAAAGATGACTTAAAGCTACAAAGTGGAAATATAGTTATAAATGCTAAGAATGATGGTATAAAAGGAAAAGATTGTATAAATATAACTGATGCAAATATAACTATAAATTCTGAAGGTGACGGAATGCAATCTAACAATGATACTGATGAAACTAAAGGTTATGTATATATTGAAGGTGGAAGTATAAATATAACTTCAGGTCAAGATGGAATACAAGCACAAACTCAACTACTTGTAGCGGATGGAGATATAACTATAAAAAGTGGTGGAGGAAGTGAAAATATTACTAAGTCTAATAATCCACTAGGATCTAATAAAGGTCAAATGCCAGAAGGAATGCAAAATGGTGAAAGACCAAGTATGCCAAGTGGAGATACACAGGGGCAACSGAATGCAAATTYTAAATGATGCAACAAATGACCAAAGCTCAGATAATGATAATACAAATACATCTAATGAATCGATAAGTGATGAAAGTATTAGTATGAAAGCTTTAAAAGCATCAACTGATATAATAATTGATGGAGGTAACTTCAATATAGATTCAATTGAAGACTCTATTCACTCTAACTCTAATATAACTATCAATGGGGGAGAATTTAAGATAGCTTCAGGAGATGATGGAATTCATTCTGATTCACAACTAGATATTAATGGAGGAACTATAGATATATCTAAATCATATGAAGGTATAGAAAGTACTATTATAAATATAAATGACGGAAATATACATCTTGTAGCAAGTGATGATGGTATAAACTCAGCCGGTGGAAATGATGTATCTAGTGAAACTGTTATGGCTGGAAATGATAAATTTAGTGCATCAAGTAATGGAGAATTAAATATTAGTGGTGGACATTTATATGTAGATGCTAGTGGAGATGGACTAGATGCAAATGGTTCTATAAAATTAAGCGGAGGAACCGTTTTAGTAGATGGACCAACTAATAATGGAAATGCAAGCTTAGACTATGATACTACATTTGATATAACAGGAGGAGTATTAGTAGCAGTAGGAAGTTCAGGTATGGCACAAACACCAAGTGATTCTTCTACTCAAAAGATATTAAATATTAACTTAACATCACAAGAAGCTAATAGTGCAATAAATATTGCATCATCAAATGGTAAGAATATATTAACATATTCACCAGCAAAATCATATTCTTCTGTAATAGTGTCAACACCAGAAATTAAGGATAACACTAAGTATACAGTATCTGTGGGAGTAGCTGTAATTGGAGAAGCTAAAGATGGACTATACTCTCATGAAAAATACTCAGGAGGAACTGAAGTTGGAAGTGAAACAATATCTTCAACTATAACAAATATTACTCAAGATGGTGCATCTGCAAACACAATGGGTGGCAAAGGAGGATTTGGTGGTAAAAGAGGGCAAAATGGTGGAAATATGATGAAAGATAATAATCAAAATACTAATTTACAAAACAATAATTTAGAAACAGTGGAACAATAAAAATAAGGCTAGGATATATATACTAGCCTTATCTTTTATATATAAATAAATTTGTTTATAATTATGAAAAAGTAATATTAA
>NZ_CP048741.1:1434866-1440160 GCF_018336475.1 Romboutsia sp. 13368 | reverse complement strand
ATTAAAAAATAAATTTTATATTATAATCAAAAACTATTTTTTATAAAAAATAGTTTTTGATTATAATATCTTTTAAATTTGAGAAAAATCAATATGTATAAGTTTATATTAGACAATATAAATTATAAAAAATTACTACAAAGATAAATAGAAAGGTTAAATAGGCTAATAGATGAAAAAAGTTACATTAGATATGATAAAAGAAGCAAGAGATACAATAAAAGATATTGTAAAAGAAACACCATTACTTGAAAGTGTACAAATGAGTGCTAAAACAGGTGCTAATGTATATTTAAAATGTGAAAATCTTCAAAAAACTGGATCATTTAAAATAAGAGGTGCTTGTAATAAAATAGCTAACTTAACCCAAGAAGAAAAAGATAAGGGTGTAATAGCATCAAGTGCAGGAAATCATGCACAAGGAGTTGCATTAGGAGCTAAAATGAATGGAATAAAGGCAACAATAGTAATGCCTTCAACTGCTCCACTTGCAAAGGTTACAGCTACTAAGGGATATGGGGCAGAAGTTGTTTTAAATGGTTTAGTTTATGATGATGCATATACAAAGGCGGTTGAATTACAAAAAGAAACAGGGGCAACATTTTTACATCCATTTAATGATGAATATGTTATATCAGGTCAAGGAACTATATCACTTGAAATATTAGAACAATTAGAAAATGTAGATACAATAATTTGTCCAATAGGTGGAGGMGGTATAATATCTGGAGTGGCAGTTGCTGCTAAAGCTATAAAACCAGATGTAAAGATTGTTGGTGTTCAAACATCAAATATACCTTCAATGAAGGTTTCTTTAGAATNNNNTGTTGTAACTACTGCATTTAAAGATGTAACTATAGCTGATGGTATAGCAGTAAAAACTCCAGGAGATTTAACATTTAGTGTTATTAAAGAACTAGTAGATGAAATTATTATTGTAGAAGAAGATGAAATAGCTCAAGCAATGTTATTTTTATTAGAATATCAAAAGGTAACTTGTGAAGGAGCTGGTGCAGTAACTACAGCAGCTATTTGGTCAGGAAAGTATATACCTAAAAAAGGTGAAAATGTTGTATGTATAATATCTGGTGGTAATATTGACATAAATACTTTATACAGAGTAATAGATAAAGGTTTAGTTAAGTGTGGAAGAAGATATACCTTTAGAACTACAATATTAGATAAGCCAGGTGGATTAAGTGAACTTACAAGCATATTAACAAAGTTAGATGCTAATATACTTAATGCTACTATGTCTAAACTAAGTTCAAACTATGGATTAGGTAGACAAGCTGTAGCAATGACTATTGAAACATTTAATGAAGAGCACATAGAAAAAATAAAAGAGAGTTTAGAAAAAGCAGGATTTAATGTACTAGATTTATAAAATTRAATTATATTAAAAAAGNNNNGATTTATTTTTATTATAATAAAAAACTATACAACAGAAGGTTGTTGTGGTAATTCAACGATAAAAGAAGTATATGAACCTACTTTACTAGTAGCATATATTTTTCCTTTATGTTGCTTTACAATAGAGCTAGCTATAGATAAACCTAAACCATATCCGCCAGTTTCTCTATCTCTAGAACTATCAACTCTATAAAATCTTTCAAAAATTCTTTCTAAGTTTTCAGGTTCTATACCTTCTCCAGTATTTCTTATAATCATTTTAACTTTATTTTTATGTTTAAATAGTGATACTGTAATAGTTCCTTTTTTATTAGTATGTTTTATAGCATTATCCATTATTATACTAAATAATTTTTTTAAACTTTCTTTATCGCCATTTACAAATAAACTTTCACTTAGATTAGTTTCTAAATTTATATTATTTTCATATATAATGGCATCAAACATTAAAATCATACTTTCAACTATTTTACTCATATTTATAGGTGCTAAAGGAAGTTTATTTTCTGTAGTATCCATTTTAGCAAGTGAAAGCATTTCATTAATAAGTACAGACATTCTATCAGTTTGAGAATTTATATAGTTTATCCATTTAGATTGATTTTTAATACTATCATCAGGTTGACTTAAAATAAGTGAAGTATTTGTTTTTATTATAGCTAAAGGGGTCTTTAGCTCATGGGAAGCATCAGCTATAAATTGTTTTTGTTTCTCGAAAGTTTCTTTTATAGGAATAATAGATTTATTAGTAAGATAAATACTAATTAGAAGTAATATTATTAAACTTATAAATCCTATAATTACAAAAGTTTTTAAAAGCTGAAATAGCATACTATCATACTGACTTCTTTCCATAAAGGCAATTTTAGTTCCAAATGGAGTATTACCTTTTAAATAAGAATATGAATTATTAGAAATATCTACTTTTCCAAAGCTTTTTGTATCATCTACAATTTTATTAACGACACTTTGAAGAGTATCAGTATCTATACTTACTTCATAGCTTTTAAATATACTTTTTATACTTTTATCATTTGACAACTCCACTAAAATATTAATAGAGTGGGGCATAGGCCTTTTGTTATTATGAATCAAAGCATCTAGATTCATATAAATTTCTTGATTTATATTATTACTTGTCATAAAAAATATTACTCCAAAAAGTCCAATAAAGACTGTTGAAAGTAGGGCCATATTTATTGTAATAAGTTTTAACTTTAGTTTATCAAACATTCTATTGCTCCAATCTATACCCAACTCTTCTTATTGTTGTAATTTTTACATCAGAGTCAACATAAGATAATTTTTTTCTTAAAAAAGATATATAAACCTCTATGTTATTATGATCAATATCAGCATTAAAGTCCCAAAGTTTAGTTATTAAATCATCTTTACTTACTACTAATTTTGGTCTTTGCATAAAATATTTTAATATATCAAATTCTTTTTGAGTAAGGGTTATATTATTATCATTTGCTTCCATTTCATAAGTAGATAAATTTAATTTTATATCAGCAAATTCTAAAATATTTTCATTTATAAGATTAGTATTTCTTCTTGTTAATGCTCTAAGTCTAGCAAGAAGTTCTTCTGGAGCAAAAGGTTTTGGTAAGTAATCATCAGCACCAGAATCTAGTCCTAAAATTCTATCTTCAACGGTTCCTTTGGCAGTAAGTAATATAACTGGAGTTGAAATTTTTCTTTTTCTTATTATTTTAAGTATTTCAAGTCCGTTTAATTTTGGAAGCATTATATCTAAAATTATCACATCGTATACATCAGTTAATGCATAATCTAGCCCATCATCACCACTATAAACTGCATCTACAGTATATTTATTTTTTACAAGTATTTGTTTTAAAGCTTCAGAAAGCTGTTTTTCATCTTCTACTAACAATAGTCTCATAATCATCCTCCTATTTTATGATATACTTAGTTTATGCTATATTTAATTAATTGAAAAAGTTAAGTAGATATTGTTTGAAATTTTGAGATTTTTTAGAAAATTTATAAATAAATCTTATTTTACCATAAAAAGCATAAAATTAAAAAGAGTTGTATAACAATGTTAAACAACTCTTTTATTTATATTAAGGGTGGAGAAATGAAAATTTTAATTATAGGCTTTATTTTCAAAATCAGACATTGTAAGGTTTATGTTTAAGTTTCCATTTCTACATCTTAATTCATCTAAGAAATTCTTTTGGTTAACATCAGGCTTTAGTTGAACTCTATAATATAATTNNTATTCATATAAAAGTCTAACATATAATTATAAAATTTTGCTAGGGGTTTATATTATAAATATTAAGCGTAAACTTTTTCGTCAAATCCAGATAAAGTTAGTGTAATATTTAAGTTTCCATTTCTACATCTTAATTCATCTAAGAAATTCTTTTGGTTAACATCAGGCTTTAGTTGAACTCTATAATATAATTCAAATAAAGCTCCGAAGTCTCTAGTTCTTACTCTTTCTATAGTATAAGAAATAGCAAATTTATTTAATACTTCATCAAATACACCTTCATAGTTTAAATCTTCTGGAACAGTTATTTTAAGTTGCATAGATTTACCTTTAGGTGAAGCAAAATTAGTTATATCTAGTATAAACATTAAAGCAGATAATATAACTGTGAATATAACTGCATATCCAATATATCCCATACCGCAAGTTAATCCAACAGCTAAAGTGAAGAATACATAAGCAATATCCTTTGGATCACCAGGGGCACTTCTAAAACGGATTATAGAGAATGCTCCAGCTAAGCTAAATGCTCTAGCTACATTATTTCCAACTAAAAGTATAATAATTGATATTATTACTGGTAGCATAACTAAAGTAGTTGAAAAGCCAGGATTATATCCGCTTTTCTTATTAGTTTGCATATGTACAAAACTAATGATAAGTCCTAATAAAATTGATGCAAAAATTACTATTAATGCATTTTGGAGAGTGAATGATTCTCCTGTTGTTGTTGCAATTATTGTTTCTAGCATATTTTTAAACTCCTTTTTATATCATTTAAGCAATAAACACTTTCTTCTAGTTCGTTAGCACTATTGACAACAGAATCTTTTTTATTATATATTTCTAGTTCGGATAAAATTTTTGTAAACCAAACTGGAATAGCACCTAAAATCTTTACTTCCATTAAGTACTTATTTTGTCCTAAAATRTCATAYCCAAAACAACCAGATGTTAGATATAAATCATTTCTTCTTCCAGTTATTTCACTATCAAAAGTCACTCTAAAGTCTTTATCTTCTTTACCAAATAAAGCTTTACGAGAATACCCAATATATACATTTGGATAGACTTTATTTTTACTTAAGTAGTATTCTATTTCTTTTATAACTTGATTATTTTCATAGTCATCAAAATTTGGTTTCTTTCCATTTTCTAAAAAGTCATAAACTTCCCCTAAAGTCATAACAACTCTTCTTTTGTTGACTATTCCATTTATTTTCTTTTTTAATTCTAAGAATACTTTATCATCTAAGCTATTTGGGATATTGTAACTTCTAAGTCTAAGTTTTTCTTTATAGTATGGTTTTGAAATAGAGTGTCTTATTACATCATTGTTTAATGTATCGTAATATATATTATAAATATTATAATTTTCACCAAGCTTACAATGCTTATCTAAATTCATATAATCTAGTAGTATTGGAAGTAGTTTATTATATTGTTCATTTGTTAGAATAAATTTTTTTTCAAAACGTTTAAATGATTTTATAGCCATTTATTTTTCCTCCTATCAGTTTAAGAACTTCTTTCTGATATAATTATAAAAAATTAATCTTAAATAAAACTTAAAATTATATGTAATTTCTATGAAGTTTATATTTAAATATTAAAATGATATARATATAGTTARGTT